>JAILRU010000107.1 GCA_024697945.1 Bacteroidaceae bacterium | reverse complement strand
GTTGTCCACCAGATAGGACTGCCTTGCCGAGAGGAAATCGAAAAAAGAACCAGCGGAAATCGTCAAGGCGGGATTGGGCTTGCCGTCCTCGCTCCTTGTTCTCCACCGCCATTGATGCACTGCCACAAGCATTTGCTCCAGGGGCATAGCCAGTAGACTGGTCTTCAACACATCCTTTGCGTAGTTTGAACAACCATTCAGTGCAGCGATGGTATCAGCATCTATGGCACACGCTATTTGGTCGAGTTCCTTGACCTTACGGTTCTTCCACTCCAACATGAATTTGCGGTCTAACCCATCCCATGGTGTCCGTGTCTCTTTCGAGGCGAACTGATTCTCCAGACGCGGCCAAATGCTATTCACCTCACCTGTAGCACCACTGCCCGAGATTGTCGCTTCGTCCTTTTCGCAATCAATCAATATCTCCAACGTGTCACCCACGGCGATAAAGGCAGGCTGAATGTCTGCGCCATCGAAATTTACCCATCCTGAATGGGGAAGACTGATTTGTTCAAGAAAAGAGCCATCTTGTTCAATACTGATTGTTCTAACGAAATCCTGGTTGGAGAACTGGTCAGTTCCAGTCACGTTAAAAGTGGAAAAGTCACGTTCCTTCCCGCCCGCAAAACGCCCCTGCACCACTGCCGAGCCAGCATGGAAGTGGTATTCGTCTATTACCCCCGAAGGATACCCCTTGAGTGTAGTATATAACTTCTGTCTCGCCTTGGCTATGCAGCAAGAAAGGGGTAGCACTGCAAGCAGAATAAGGATGATTAGCTTTTTCATGTTCTTTGATGCCTTTAAGCACAAAAAGCTCCTTTTATATAAAGTATAGCGTCATACGGCTGCAAAGGTATGCAAATTATTTCAATTCCCATGCTATTGCCATATATTTTTTCTCCTATACATTATATTATATATTATTTCGTACCTTCTTGCGCTCCGTAGGTGCTTAGGCGTAGGCAGAGCTAAAGGATCAAAGAAACGGTAAACGATAATTTTTCACTTTTCACTTTTCACTTTTCATTTTTTTTCGTACCTTGACCTACGGTCGAGCTACTTCTGCGCTCGACAATAAAAAGAAAAACGAGCTTTTCTTTTGTATTGTGCTCGCTTATTCGTATCTTTGCAGGCGTAATTCAATAAAACCTATATCGTATGATGAGACGTATTCTAATTTTACTGATTTCTTCTTTCCTGATTCTCCCCTGTGGGGCTGACATCCTCACACTGAACGACCTGACCGCCGGGAAGTATTCCGCCCGAGGCATTTCGGGCGTCACGCCGCTCCTGGACGGCGAGAGCTACAGCCAGCTCTCACGCGACGGCAAGCAAATCGTCTGCCACAGCTTCCGCACGGGAGCCGAGACGGGCGTGCTCTTCGACGTGAACAACGTGAAGAACCGCGTCAAGTTGGACCGCATCGACGGCTACCAGATGTCGCCCGACGAGAAGAACATCCTGGTCCGCACCCAGACGAAGGGCATCTACCGCCACAGCCGCACGGCAGAGTACTATATCTATAACGTGAAGAACCGCACCCTGGCCCACCTCAGCGAGGGCGGTCCGCAGGAGCAGCCGCTCTGGAGCCGCGACGGTACGATGGTGGCCTTTGTCCGCGACGGCAACCTATTCCTCGTCAAGCTCCTCTTCAACAACAGCGAGAGCCAGATAACGAAGGACGGCGAGTATGGCAAGGTCATCAACGGCAAGCCGGACTGGGTGAACGAGGAGGAGTTCTCCTTCGCCCGTGCCTTCGACTTCAATGCCGACAACACGATGATTGCCTGGATTCGCTACGACGAGACGGAAGTGCCCCTCTTCAGCTTCCCCTGGTACAAAGGGATGAACCCCGAGAAGAAGGAGTACGCCCAGTATCCGGGCTCGTTCGACTACAAATACCCCGTCGCCGGAGCGCGCAACAGCACGGTCACCGTCCACAGCTTCGACATCAAGAGCCGTGCCATCCGACAGATGCAGCTCCCCATCCCCACGGACGGCTACATCCCCCGCATCTTCTTCACCGACGACCCTGAGAAGATGCTCGTCCTCACCCTCAACCGCCATCAGAACCAGCTCGACATCTACCTGGCCAACCCGAGGAGCACGGAATGCCGCGTCATTGTCCGCGAGCAGGCCGAGTGCTACGTGCCGGAGGATGCGCTCAAGGAATTCAAGGTGGTCGCCGGCGGCTTCGTCCTGATGAGCGAGCGGAGCGGCTACAAGCACCTCTACCTCTACGACCTGAACGGCACGCTGCGCCGCCAGCTCACGGACGGCAACTTCGAGGTGAGCTCCTGCTACGGCTACGACCCCAAGACGGGCAACACCTTCTATGCCAGCAATCAGGAGAGCCCGCTGCGCAAGAGCGTCTATCGGAGCGACGCCAAGGGCAAGGTGACACGACTCAGCACCTCGGCCACAGGCACCAACAGCGCCATCTTCAGCACAGGCTTCCGCTACTATATGAATACATGGAGCGACATCAATACGCCCAGCGTCACCACGCTCTGCGAGGCTTCCGGCAAGACCATCAAGACGCTCGAGGACAATGCTGAGCTGCGTCAGAAACTGGCCGGGGTCAGGCTTGGCGAACGCAAGTTCTTCACCTTCACCACAGCCGACGGCATCCAGCTCAACGGCTTCATGGTACTGCCCGCTGACTTCAATCCAAGCAAGAAATATCCCGTCGTGATGTACCAGTACAGCGGCCCGGGCAGCCAGTCCGTGTTGGACAGCTGGAATGCAGGCAACATGGGCGGCTGCATGTACGAGCAGTATCTGGCTCAGGAGGGCTTCATCAGCGTCTGTGTGGATGGACGCGGCACAGGCGGTCGCGGTCGTGACTTCGAGCAATGCACCTACCTCAAGCTCGGTCAGTTGGAGAGCCGCGACCAGGTGGAGGCTGCCGTGTGGCTCGGTCAGCAGACGTACGTCGATAAGGACCGCATCGCCATCTGGGGCTGGAGCTACGGAGGCTTCAACACCCTGATGAGCATGAGCGAGGGACGTCCCGTCTTTGCTGCCGGCGTTGCCGTAGCCGCTCCCACCAGCTGGCGCTACTACGACAGCATCTACACCGAGCGCTTCATGCGGACACCGAACGAGAACGGACCGGGCTACGACGTCTGTCCCATCAGCCGTGCCGACAAGCTCAGCGGCAAGCTGCTCCTCATCCACGGCCTTGCGGACGACAACGTCCACTTCCGCAATGCGGCGGAGTATGCCGAGGCACTCGTTCAGGCCGACAAGGACTTCCGCGAGCTCTCCTACACCAACCGCAACCACAGCATCTACGGCGGAAATACCCGCAACCACCTCTTCCGCCAGATAACACAACACTTCAAGGCAATGCTGTAAAAGGTGAAAAGGTGAAAAGTTTAAAAAGTAAAAAGTTATTATATCATGTTCACTAAAGAAGACATTCTGCAGATTCAGCAGAAAGGAATGAGCGAGGCGCTGGTAGAGGCGCAGTTGGAGAGTTTCCGCAAAGGTTTTGACTTCCTCAAGCTAAAGGGCGCTGCCGCCGTTGGCGACGGCATCATCGCTCCCACGGACGACGAGGCCGAGGCCTACATCAAGGCTTGGAACGACTACAAGGCAGAGGGACACGCCATCACTAAGTTCGTGCCTGCCAGCGGCGCCGCAAGCCGTATGTTCAAGAATATGTTCGAGTTCCTGGATGCCGACTATGACGCTCCCACGACGGACTTCGAGAAGGTGTATTTTGCCCATATCCACAGCTTTGCCTTCTTCGATGCCCTGAACGATGCCTGCTTCCTGAACGAAGGCAAGGGCGTTGATGCGCTCATTGAGGAGGGCGACTATAAGGCTGTCGTTGCAAACATGCTTGGGGCCGACGGCTTGAACTACGGGCAGTTGCCGAAGGGACTCTTACAGTTCCACGCCTATGACGACTGCGCCAAGACACCTGTCGAGGAACATCTCACCGAGGCTGCCCTCTATGCCAGCAGTCGTGGGGAGGCAGAGGTGCATTTCACCGTCAGCAGCGAACACCGCGAGCTCTTCCAGCAGCTCATCGAGCGCGTTCTGCCCGAGGCCCAGGACAAGTACAAGATTACCTACAAGGTCTCTCTGAGCGAACAAAAGCCGAGCACGGACACCATCGCCGTCAACATGGACAACACGCCCTTCCGCACCGCAGACGGCAAGTTGCTCTTCCGTCCGGGCGGTCACGGCGCTCTCATCGAGAACCTCAACGACCTGCAGAGCGACATCGTCTTCATCAAGAACATAGACAATGTCGTGCCCGACCGTCTGAAGGCCGACACCGTCTTCTGGAAGCAGGTCATTGCCGGCGTGCTCGTACAGGTACAGAAGCAGGTGTTCGCCTACCTGCGTCTACTCGACAGCGGCAAGTTCAGTCACGACGACCTCGAAGAAATTATCCGCTTTGTGCGTCATACGCTCTGCACGGATATGCCCAGCCTAAAGGACATGGAGGACACAGAGTTGCACGTTTTCCTGAGGAAGAAGCTGAACCGACCCATCCGCGTCTGCGGAGTCGTGAAGAACGTCGGCGAGCCTGGCGGCGGTCCGTTCGTTGCCTATAACCCCGACGGCAGTGTCTCCCTGCAGATTCTCGAGAGCAGCCAGATAGACCAGAACAATCCCGAGTACGTGAAGATGTTCACGCAGGGCACGCACTTCAACCCCGTTGACCTCGTATGCGCCATCCGCGATTACAAGGGAGCGCGGTTCAACCTGCCCGACTTCGTTGACCCCGCCACCGGCTTCATTTCCTACAAGAGCAAGGACGGCAAAGAACTGAAGGCCCTCGAACTGCCCGGACTCTGGAACGGAGCCATGAGCAACTGGAACACCATCATGGTCGAAGTACCCCTCACCACCTTCAACCCTGTCAAGACGGTCAACGACCTTCTCCGTCCCCAACACCATAAATAGGACCGGCGGATGCCGCTTTTGTGTGGCAGGTGCAGGCAGTTCGACGTTCGCAGAGTGTTAAATTTCCTTAAAAATTAAGGCGCATATATATAATATAATGTATGTGTTTGCCTGATTGGGGAAATTGTTGTATCTTTGCGCCGCTTTACGTGCTACAGGTGCGGAAAGCAGGTGATTATTAACATTATTAACTCTTTAATTAATCTGTATGGCAGATTTCAAAAACGTTGCTCCTCTGGAAGACTTCGATTGGGAGGCATACGAACAGGGCGATAGCAACACCAACGTGAGCCGCGAGGCTCAGACAGAGGCCTATGAGGGTTCTCTGAACAAGGTAAGTGACCACGACGTAGTTGACGGTACCGTTATCTCGATGAACAAGCGCGAGGTGGTGGTTAACATCGGCTTCAAGAGCGATGGTATCATACCTATGAGTGAATTCCGCTACAATCCCGACCTGAAGGTGGGCGACACTGTAGAGGTTTACATCGAAAATCAGGAAGACAAGAAGGGTCAGCTCATTCTTTCTCACAAGAAGGCACGTGCTTCCCGCTCTTGGGACCGTGTGAATGAGGCCCTCAACAACGAGGAAATCATCAAGGGCTTCGTGAAGTGCCGCACTAAGGGCGGTATGATTGTGGACGTCTTTGGCATCGAGGCATTCCTGCCCGGCAGCCAGATTGACGTGAAGCCTATTCGCGACTACGATATCTTCGTAGGCAAGACGATGGAGTTCAAGGTTGTCAAGATCAACCAGGACTACCGCAACGTGGTTGTCAGCCACAAGGCTCTCATCGAAGCAGAGCTCGAGGCTCAGAAGAAGGAAATCATCGGCAGACTCGAGAAGGGTCAGGTGCTGGAAGGTGTTGTCAAGAACATCACCAACTACGGTGTGTTCATCGACCTGGGTGGCGTAGATGGTCTCATCCACATCACCGACCTGAGCTGGGGCCGTGTCAGCGACCCGAAGGAAATCGTCGAGCTCGACCAGAAGATCAACGTCGTAATTCTCGACTTCGACGACGAGAAGAAGCGTATTGCTCTCGGCCTGAAGCAGCTCACTCCGCATCCTTGGGATGCTCTTGATCCCAACCTGAAGGTGGGCGACCACGTGAAGGGTAAGGTTGTCGTGATGGCTGACTACGGCGCATTCATCGAGATTGCTCCTGGTGTGGAAGGTCTTATCCACGTCAGCGAGATGTCTTGGAGCCAGCACCTGCGCAGCGCTCAGGACTTCATGAAGGTTGGCGACGAGGTGGAGGCTGTCATCCTCACCCTGGACCGCGAGGAGCGCAAGATGTCTCTCGGCATCAAGCAGCTCAAGGACGATCCCTGGGAGAACATCGAGGAGCGCTATCCCGTTGGCAGCAAGCATACTGCCAAGGTTCGCAACTTCACCAACTTCGGCATCTTCGTCGAGATTGAGGAAGGTGTTGACGGACTTATCCACATCAGCGACCTCAGCTGGACCAAGAAGATTAAGCACCCCAGCGAGTTCACTCAGATTGGTGCTGAAATCGAGGTTTGCGTGCTCGAAATCGACAAGTCGAACCGTCGTCTCTCTCTCGGTCACAAGCAGCTCGAGGAGAATCCTTGGGATGTATTCGAGACCGTCTTCACTCTGGACAGCGTTCACGAGGGTACCATCGTCGAGATGCTCGACAAGGGTGCAGTCGTTCAGCTGGAGTACGGCGTGGAAGGCTTTGCAACTCCCAAGCACCTCGTCAAGGAGGATGGCACTCAGGCTCAGAAGGGCGAGAAGTTGCAGTTCAAGGTGATTGAATTCAACAAGGAGAGCAAGCGCATCATCCTCTCTCACAGCCGCATCTTCGAGGATGTGCAGCGTGCAGAGGCTCGTGAGGCTCGCGAGGCCAAGAAGGCTACCCGCAAGGCTGCTGCTCCGAAGGAAGAGGCTCCAGCTATCCAGAACCAGGCTGCCAGCACTACGCTGGGCGACCTCGACGCTCTGGCTGAACTGAAGGCAAAGATGAAGGCAGGGGAAGAATAATCCCCGTAATTCATAATTTTTAATTCACAATTCATAATTCCAGGGTGAAAACTCTCGGGTTATGGATTGTGGATTTTTTAATTATGAATTATGAATTAATAATTATGAATTTCGAATTAAGTATATTGGGTTGCGGCTCGGCAAAACCTTCGAAGCGTCACCAGCCTTCCTCGCAGATACTGAATGTGCGGGGGAAGTACTTCCTGATTGACTGTGGCGAAGGGGCTCAGACGCAGATGCAGATGATGGGGCTCTCGATGATGAACATCGGGCACATCTTCGTCAGCCACAATCATGGCGACCACGTTTTCGGCTTGCCTGGTCTCATCGGAACGATGGACCTGCTCGGGCGGACGGCAGAACTGCATATCCATGGGCCGCAGCAGGTGGGTGAATTGCTCGACTTCCTGATACGAACCTACTATGCCGATATCATGTACAAGGTCATCTTCCATCCTGTAGATGAGCGCCTGCATACCCTTGTCTATGAGGACCGCAGCATCACGGTTCACAGCATCCCGTTGCAGCACCGCGTGCCATCCGTCGGCTATCTCTTCCGCGAGAAGCCGCGCCTGCCGCATATCCGCCGCGAGATGATTGATGCCTTTCAGATTCCGTTCAGTCAGATTAACAATATCAAGGCAGGTGCTTCGTGGACCACGGCGGACGGAACCGTGATTCCGCACGAACGGCTCACCACACCGGTAGCACCGCCACGCTCCTTCGCCTATTGCTCCGACACCGTATATCTACCTGATCTTAAGGAAATTCTTCAAGGGGTTACATTGCTCTATCACGAGGCAACGTATATGCATGAGCGTGCACTTCGGGCGGAGCAGACCCAACACACCACAGCTGTCCAGGCTGCCACATTAGCAAGAGACGCCCACGTGGAGCGTCTCTGTATCGGCCATTTCAGCGCTGCCATCAAGGATGAGGCAGCCTTGCTACGCGAAGCTCAGGATATTTTCCCGAACACCATCCTTGCCAAAGAGGGCCTTGTCATCAACATCTGAAAACAAAGGGCCTTTTTGTTTGAATACACAAGCAAAAAGCTATCGTCCAGCCTGTATTGCTTAACTCCCATCCGGCAACGTTGGCTTTTACTCCCTATTTGACTCCATTTTATAACTTCCGAGACTTAAATTAGGGAATGTTAGTATGTCCCCAGATGCTAATTTTTATTTTCTTTCGCTGTTTTAACAAAGTTTAACAATGGGGGGGGGGTATTAACATAAATTAAATTTTGTACCTTTGCATCGTTTTAAGAAAATTTTTGTTTCAAGATTCCCTGCGTTCGTGAGAATATCGGGTATCTGGGGAGGGTGCGAAAACCCTTCTTATTTTGGTTTTAAATTTAACAATAGACTCAGTGGTTCGGGAGAATAGCTGAGATTTTATCTTGCTTCTGCAAGGCAGAAAGCAAGAAAATGAAAAATGAAAAAATGAAAGAATAAAATATCAGAATAAATAATTAACAACATTTATAAATATTTAAAAAACAAAACATTATGAAACAAAAACTATTTAAGACAATGCTCCTGCTATGCGCCCTCGTAGCGGGAAGTACGAGTGTGTGGGGTGATACTACAAAAAATGTCACTTTATCGGGTGGAACGTTCTCGACTGACCACATAGAATGGACGTTGGATGATATAATCACTATTCAGCAAACCAAAGGAACATCGAGTACTGCGGTCAACAGTTCGTATATAAGTGCTCCTCGCGTTTACAAAGGACACGTACTGTCTTTTGTTGCAGAGACGGGATATGCAATAAAAAGTATATCTATTACTTATAATGGATCTTACAAAGGTAATTCCATGACTGCTGGTATTGCTATGTCCGGCAATACCGTGACAGATAACACTACTGCCGTTGACCGTACATGGGCTTCAAGTACCGGTGGAACTCATGTGGCATCATCTGCTAGCGATGAAGGTTTATCGACTATTTATATACAAAATGTTGCAACTGAGACAAATACTCAACTTCGTCCAACTGCAATATCTATAACCTACACTTCTACTGGTAGTTCTTCTGCTGTTGCAACAACGACAACTATTGATGCTTCTGGCATCACAAACACTGATGTTAATACAAGCACGGCTGCTGGTTCTTTGAGTGCCACAGTAACCGTAACAGCTGGTGGTGCTGCTGTTCCTAGTGCTAATGTTACTTGGACTTCAAGTGATACAGGTGTTGCCACTGTCGGAGAAACAACAGGTGTCGTTACTCTCGTTGCCGCAGGTACTACCACAATCACGGCCACCTATGCAGGTGTAGAAAATGAATACCAGCCGAGTGAAAAAACCTACAATTTGACGGTAACGAGCAGCGCGCCTGACTATGTTACATTGCCATTTAATTGGGCAGGTGGTACCTCTGCTGCTCTCACGGCATTGACTGGTGTCACAGCATCTGGATTAGGTACTGATTATGCCGAAGGCAATGCTCCTTACCGCGTAAAGTTTGATGGCACTGG
>JAILRU010000094.1 GCA_024697945.1 Bacteroidaceae bacterium | reverse complement strand
CTCAAAATTGGCAACATCGAAGTTGTCGATAAGCACATCGGGGAGAATGGCACGTAGAAGCTTTATTGAATCCATGCCGCAAAGGTACAACTTTATTCTTGATTAGCCGCACCCGCCAACCGGGAAAATCCGCTGACCCGTAAGAAACGGACAGAATCAGAAATGACATAAAAAAACCTCTTGCGGACTTGCAAGAGGTTTTTTGTAGCGAGAAAGGGACTTGAACCCTTGACCTTCGGATTATGAATCCGACGCTCTAACCAGCTGAGCTATCTCGCCATGCTTTGAAAAGAAAACCGACTTGCACGCGGCTGCAAAATCGTGCTTTCTTCCAAACGCGGGTGCAAAGGTACGCTTTTTTTCTGAACTGACAAATATTTTTGCCGATTTTTTACTGATATTGCTGAAAAAGTCCGACGAAATCTGTTGCTTAACCGTAAAAGCCTGCCGTTCACAACCAACCTGCAGACACTCTTAACAAAAACGTTGCAGCTCGTAGGAGGTTTTTTTGTTGTGCTAAATCATCGGGAGACTTTCACCGTTGATTTTGCGGTAAAGGTCTAGGGCAAAAACATCGGTCATGCCGCTGATGAAGTCGAGAACGGCCATGAGACGGGTGTAGGCATCATCGGCGCTGACTTCATATTGAGAGGATACGCGCATGAGAAGCAACTTGGAGTATTCCTTGTCGGGAAACATGACGGCATCTGTGAATAGTTCGATAAGCAGGGAAATGATGCGATAACCAGCCAACTCAATATCAACCACGTCCTTACTCTTATAGATACGTGCAACGGATAGTTCCGTGCAGTGACGATAGGCTTCGCGAATGCTCGGCTCAAGGTTCTTGACGAGTGAGCCGGTGAAGGTGCCGTTGAGTATTTCCTGTTCGTGTGCGACGAAAGTGCTGACGCAGGCTCTTTCGAGTTCGCCGATGGCGCAGGAACGGAGGTAGCCGATTTTCTCGTTGATGTCATCGACTGTGTCGAGCACATGTAGGATGTGTTCGTGTCGAGTAGGCTCGCAAAAACGGATAAGCAGCTGGATGGTTTCTTCCGTAGCAAGGATTTTCAGCTTGTGAGCATCTTCGATGTCCATAATCTCGTAGCAAATGTCGTCGGCAGCCTCTACTAAATAGACTAGCGGGTAGCGTGCAAAACGTCCCTCGGCATCCTGAGGAATGCCCAACTCTGCAGCAATCCGCTCGTAGGTGGGTTGTTCAGAGCAGAAAAAACCAAACTTAGGCTTTGTACCTGCCAAGGAAGCTGGATATGGGTATTTCACGATGGAGGCAAGTGTGCTGTAGGTCATGACGAATCCGCCTGGTCGTCTTCCCCTAAAAGCGTGGGTAAGCAGACGGAAAGCGTTAGCATTTCCATCGAAATGGATGATGTCGTTCCATTGTGCTTCTGTTACCAGATGCTTGTATTTAATACCTTTCCCTTCGCTGAAGAATGTGGCGTTGGCCCTTTCTCCGCTGTGTCCGAATGGTGGGTTTCCCATGTCGTGGGCCAGACAAGCTGCGCTGACGATGGCTCCTGCTTCACTCAGATGAGTCTGAGCCAGTTCAGGGTGGCGAGTGATGAGCTCGCGTGAAACGTCATCACCTAAACTGCGCCCCACGCTTGCTACTTCGAGTGAATGGGTGAGACGGTTGTGGACGAAGATGCTGCCAGGAAGTGGAAAAACCTGTGTCTTGTTCTGAAGGCGACGGAAGGGAGCTGAGAAAATGAGTCGGTCATAGTCGCGTTTGAATTCCGTCCGGTCATCCTTGCGTTTAAGATGCCATTCTTCCTGCCCTAAGCGTTTGTTGGATATGAGTTGTTGCCAGTTCATGGTTTTTATACTTGATTTTTCTGCAAAGATAAGGAAAAAAAATGAAGAGTGTTTTTTTACGACAATGAAAATAGCGAATTAGTTGAATTATATGAAGGATATATTAATAATTGCATCTAAAGAGGAGTTAAATTTACGAATAACGAAAAATAGAAGTGTTTAGAATTTAGAAATTAGAATTTTATTCGTACCTTTGCACGGAAAATAAAACAAAAACATTTTATGCAGGTCAAAATCATCAATAAGTCTCATCATGCTCTGCCTCAGTATGAAACTGTTCAGTCCGCAGGTATGGACTTAAGAGCTAACCTCGACAGCTCCATAATGCTTCCACCGTTAGGTCGTTGTCTGGTTCCTACAGGTCTGTTTATGGCGCTCTCTCCAGGCTTTGAGGCACAAGTGCGTCCTCGCAGTGGACTGGCCATCAAGAAAGGCGTGACGGTGCTGAACACTCCAGGCACCATCGATGCTGATTATCGTGGTGAAGTGTGTGTGGTGCTGGTGAATCTGTCATCGGAACTGTTTGTGATCAATGACGGAGAGCGAATTGCCCAGATGGTGATTTCCCGTCATGAGCAGATTGTTTGGGAGCCTGTGGAGGTGCTGGACGAAACAGAGCGCGGTGCTGGTGGATTCGGGCACACGGGTGTTTGATGTATGATGAAATAAATGGAAATGAAGAACGGAAAACGGTTGTTGACATGGTTGTTGCTGGTGCTTTGCTTGAGCGTAAAGGCTCAGGTCCCCACGACAGAAGAGCAAGGCTCTATCGAACCACAGACTGACAGGGAAAAGGCTGAGGCTTTCTTCCTGCAAGGCTTGTGTGAGGAATTGAAGAGCAATCATTCGGCAGCTTTTGAACTATATCGCCATGTATTGGAACTGAATCCCAAGCATGTGGGAGCACTCAGTGAATTGTCGAACTATTGGCTCTATCTTCATAACGACAGCATGGCTGTGGCGCTGATGGAACAGGCTTCTGCGTTGGATACCGACAACTATTGGCTGAAGCAGTCTCTGGTTCAGTTGTATATGCGGACGAATCGTAACGATGATGCTATCCGTACGCTGGAGGCAATGGCCAAGCACTATCCTCGAAAAAGCGAGGTGTTGTTTATGTTGATGGAGATGTATAATAAGCGTCAGGACTATGAACAGGTGGTCAAAACCCTCGACAGGCTGGAGTTGTTGGAAGGAAAGAGTGAACAGCTGTCCATGCAGAAGGTGCGCATTTATTCTGCCATGAGGGATGAGAAACGTGCACTGGCAGAAATGAAGATGCTTGCTGACGAATACCCAAATGACATCCGTTACCGTGTGCTGGTGGGTGACTATTATCTGGACAACGAACAACCGACAGAGGCTTATAAGGTATATAGCCAACTGGAACAGGAAGAGCCTGATAATATCAATGTGCTGCTCTCCTTGGCAAATTATTATTCCTCGCAGAAGGAAGACTCCCTCTGTCAGGAAACGCTTTTGCGACTGACGACCAACGAGAACCTGGATAGTGACACACGCCTTCGCATCATTCAGGGAATAGTCTATGATCATTTACAGGAGAAGACTGATACAGCTCAGGTGATGGCGCTTCTCCGCAGGCAGCTAAGCTATCCCCAAACCGATGGACGGTTGGCTGAACTAAGTGCGAGATATATGATTTCAGTGCATGCTCCCCGTGAGCAGGTGAAGCCTGTGCTTAATCAGGTACTGAGCCTTGATCCTGAGACAGATGCGGCCCGTCA
>JAILRU010000087.1 GCA_024697945.1 Bacteroidaceae bacterium | reverse complement strand
ATCAAGGAAATGTGTTTTTTGATGAAAACTCCAATTATACCTTTGAAACAAAAGGGAAATTTAAGTTAACAAAAGGTGTAAAAATAAAACAAGGTGCGCAATTAAAAGTAACACCTTCAGAAATTAACTATTAAACTATACTGCTATGAAAAAGACATTATTTCTTTTATTTGTTTTTGCTTTACAAGCAAGTCTCTTTGCTCAACCATATTTCCCAGATGGAACAAAGTGGACAGAGATAAGATTAGATACTTTGGAGTATAACAGTTGGTACTCAAAGATTGACGGCGAATGGGTGCCAAACTTTGAAACAATAGAGTATTACGTAAAAGGAGATTATACTGATGAATATGGTGATACATATAAGTGTGTCTATACAAATGGTCCGGAATGGACAGACTCTCTTACACTTTTAATTTACGATGGAAATTTTGGTAGAGAAGAAAAACGAGTCTTTGTTTCAGTACTAATTCACAATTACGATGAAGAGCGTGTATTGTACCCAGGAGAAATATATCAATTTGATTGGAGTATTGGGAAAACACTTTATTATAGGGATATATTGGAATCAAATACCACAAGCGAGTATCCTATTTTGTTTTACTATGGCACAATTAAGGAAATAAAAGAAGATTACTTCGGAGGAGTTAGACCTCTGAAGTATATAGAATTAAATGATTACCAAATTGTTAAAGGACTGGTGTATGATAATTTTATCGGTATTCGAATTATTCAAGGGATAGGTGTGACGGAATGGAAGAACGGTGAATGCCTATTCGGACCATCAGATCCATATGATGCTCATACGAGTTGGATTAGGCACGAAGAGCGTCACTATCGTTCCATGCTTGTTCATTTTGAACGCGATGGCGAGGTGCTGTATGATGTATGGCCACAGAAGGGAACAACAACAGGAATAGTTTTCCCCCTTAATCCTTCAGATAAAAAAATGGTAAATGGTAAATCGGCAAATCGTAAATCCTTTGACCTCCAAGGCCTCCGTTTCTCCGGCAAACCTGCCCGTGGCATCTACATTGAAGATGGGATGAAGAAAGTGATAAAGTGATAGATTGTTTGCAGATTCGTAAAAAAAAGTGTAACCTCGACTTTCAGTCTTAGATCCTAATACAACGAATAAAGGCATCCACACCGGATGCCTTTCTTTGCCAAATGTGTTCTAAATTCTATTTTAACTCCAATCCCTATTCTTTACTCCATTTCTTCATGAGGACCCTCATCCAATAGCCTCCGATGACAGAGCGGGCCTTGAAGCCTGTCATACGACCGGTCTTTGTGTCGTGCCAATCGGAGATGGGCACACGGCTTTCGGTCTCGTTGATGTATTTGTAGAGCGGGTCAACAAAAGCCTGGAAGTCCTTGTCGGTGTCTGCCATTGCAGCTGACCACATAATCCAGTCGCTCTTCGTGTAATCCTTGCGGCAATCGAGTGGTAAGCCATACTTGTTCTGCTTCTTGAGGTAGTATTTCACCTCAGTTTGCATAGCATTGTTGGGAACGATGCCAGTATTCCACAGCTTGTCCCAAACCATATTGTACTTCTGACTCCAGGTATCCTTTCCGGCTCCATAGGCCAACTCGTAGTGGTCGCCCACCTTGGTTTCCTTCTCCCAAGCAGCAGCCATTTCCTTGGCCTTGGCGTTGTACTTCTCATAGACATCGTCCAGGCCTTTCATCTTGGCCATTTCAGCATAGCCTGTTACACCCATGATAGCCTTGATGGCCAGATTGCAGTTGCCAGCCCAGTGGCCTGCGAAGTCGTCAGTGCAAAGTTGGTTGGCAGGATGCAGACCGTTCTCAACCAGATAGTCTGCCCATGTGGTGATGATGCGCCAATACTTGTCCACGTAGAGTGTGTTGCCTTCCTGCTTACAAATCTGTGCAGCAAGGGTAATCATATTGCCAGCTTCCTCCAAAGGCATATCGCCACCATACACCTGTCCGTTTGCCTTTGGATACTGTCCGAGGTCGTGGGCTGCGAAAGGCTTCGTCCAGCGTCCAGAGTAGCTGTACACGAAAATGGAGGTCATCATACCTTTCTGCAACTCAGGGTTATAGCAGAGATAGAGCGGTGCCTCGGGGTAGGTGAGGTCAACCGTATTGACACAACCGTTGGAATTGTTCTCCTTTGAGAAGAAGAGCACATTGCCTTCGTCGTCGCGGAAGAGCTTGTGAGCGGCATTAACGTGACGATAGGAGCTGGAGAGAATCTCGGCATATTTCACCCCGCCTGCAGCCAGACCGTCATCGTAGATGGTCTTGTCCATCTGGTGGCAACGCTGCATGATGTTGTTGTAGTTGTTCTTCATGCGGTCGAACATGTCGAAGATGCTGACGTTGCCTTCGTGAGCCCAGTAGCCTTTATAGCGCTTGTAGAAGTACTCGATGTCCCAAATCTCGTCGTAGCCAATCATGGCAAAACTACTGTTCTGAATGGTAGAGCCGAAATCGTGAACGTATGCCAGAGTGGGCAGGGAAACCTGCTTTTGGCAAACGACTTCACGCTCGCCGCGAGGCAGACTTCCGTCAGCAAGGAACTGTGTCTTGATGTCAGCATCGGAAGCCATAGCAAGGCGACCGTTCGTGCCTGAAAGATAGAGATAGCCCCAGTCGATGCAGATACCATCGCCAGTCTTGGCGAGGATAGGCTGCTGGATAGTGCCTGCCTGGAGGTATTGTGTGCCGTTCTTGAAGACTCTGTTAGAGATGGTAGGCTGCTGGATCTTGTTGACTGCCATCTGTGGTGTCGTGGAGAGATAGAACTTGACGCTGTGACGTTTGCCGTCGGTGGAACGAACCTGATAGGAGATATAGTTGATGGGAGCGGAAAGCAGGTCGTAGTCGTCGATGATGTGTGGTGCAGTGAAAACCACATCTAACTCCACAGGACCGCAGGCGAATGTGTAGTAAGTGTTACATGCCAGCACATCGACACTCTTCTGCTCTGCCGTCACAATTTTGTCGTTGCCCTTGGCAATGTTTCGGAAGATGCCAAAGTCAACCAGCGCACCACCCGTCTTATTGTAGCAATGCACGGCAAAGACGTTCTTGCCTTCCTTGAGAAGGTTAGCCTTGTCGCCATCCAAGCGTACCACCACGCCATCGACATAATCCATGATGCCTGTGGCTGCCTTTTTGCCATTGATGTATATTTCGCAGGCATCGTCGTGCGAGAAAATGAGGTAGAGGTCGCCCTGCAACTGACTGGCACTGAGGTCAACAGTGCGACGAACCCAAATGTCATTGTCTTCCTTTGTCCAAGACGTGCGTATATTTTCATAGTTATCCGAACCGAACGCGCCCTTGCCGTTTTTCCAGGACGATGCATCAAACTCGGGCTTCATCCAATTGTCGGAAGGTTTCTTGTCGGTGTATTGTGCTTCCCATTCGGCTTCGTTTGCCATCGGAATAATGCTTTCCATAAGTGTGCGCTGTGCGGCACCCATCCAGCGGTATGTCGTACCATCCACGTAAAGCAGACCTTCCAATGGCTTTTCGTCGTTCGTCCAATGACGCGTACTGCCATCGGTGAGCTTGTCGTAAGGACTCCATACAGAGAAGTAGGGGTCGCTGACCACGAGTGGAATACTTGGCAGACGCAAGTCTGTCTGCTTGTAAGGCTTGAAGAACTCGGCACTTTGTGCAAAGCTCATTAAACTGATTGTAGCAAAGGCAATCAAAAACGCAATCTTTTTTACCATAACAATTAGATTTTGAATTTATATATTTTGAATTTGTTTATTGGTATCCTTTTCGCTTGCGCCAGATGAACTGGGTGAGACGGTACCAGGGATTCCAAATGACTTCGCGGGGATAATGGGTAAGGAAGCGCATGTTGCGAAGTGTCTGTTGCCAGAAGTTGCCCCACTTGCTTTGTTTTATTTGATTACGGCTGTCGTGTTGGCCGAAGTTGCCTGCCAGCATAATCTCACGCAACAGGAAACGGCCTTCACGTTCATTGGCTGGAAGAATGAGCAGTTCATCCTGCAAATTGAAAACTTTCTGCATTACCCACATCAAAGCACCGACGAAACGACTCATGTGCAGACGCTGCACCATCAAAGCAGTCTCAGGAAGCAGTCCTGTCTGTCCCTCTTTAAGGCAATGTTGCAGCAGGTAGTAGTAATCGACAAGCTGTCGGAGTCCAATGCCTTCGTTGAAGATATGTCGGTAGATATGAATGAGTTGAAACGTCAGATTGACACGTAGGGTAGGGATGCAAATCTTTCCTTGCTCGCCTGGTAATTCAGTTTCGTTATTGAATATCTCATCGCGATGCTGGTCGAAATAAGCTTCCATACGGTGGCGATCGGCAGGATGAAACATTAGCGCTGGAATGGTGTGTACCTCGATGCTGGTGTCCTTCCTAACCGGAAACTCCACCTCTTGCCATTGGACCTTTGTCTTGGGGAATAGCCGTGTAACATAATCGATGATCTTGTCGCGCTCTCCATCCAGCCAAATGTCGATATCACCGCTAGTACGCAACATGGGGTCGGGGTAGAGCAAAGCATTTCCCTGTCCTTTGAGTATAGCATTGCGGAAGCCTGCTTTACGGAATCGCTCACTTACCCATATCGCATCACGGTTAACCCGTTTGTTATCGATGATAATCTTCTGAATAGTAGCGTGCCAGTTGATGAGCAGTTGTCGCGGCGGTTTTTGGTCGGCAGAGAGTCGGCACAAACCATCATAAAGGACACCCACAAGTGTTTGCCTTTTTGCCTCTTCAAACAGTTCATGCCACTCCTCGGGGGAAGGAGTATGACTGAGTGTCTCCTGTCTGCCTATAGCTATACGTATGAGTTCAAAAAATAGCATAGATAGTTAGAATTTCTTGCCAAATATGATGCTTAGGAATGTCAGTCCAAGTATCTTGCAGTCGAGCCACCAAGAACGGTGCCCCAGATAGTAAAGATCTAACTCCAAGCGTCGGAGCATCTTCTCCATAGTGTCGGTATAACCATTGTAGAGAGTTGCGTATGATGTAACACCTGGACGTATTTGGTAAAGGAAGGCATAGCGTGGGTCTTCCTGCATAATCTGGTCAATGAAGAATTTACGTTCCGGTCGGTAACCGATGAAAGCCATCTCGCCAGTAAAGACATTCCATAGCTGTGGCAGTTCGTCCAAGTGATGCTCTCTAAGGAACCTACCGACTTTTGTTAGGCGCGGGTCATCGTTTCCACTCGCGTGACTGAGGGCAGGACCGAACTTCTCGGCATCTAATTTCATGGATCGGAACTTATATATATAGAAGGGACGTCCGAATTGTCCCAGTCGCTCCTGCTTAAAAATAGCAGGACCGCCATCATCCATTTTGATTAGAATATAACTTAGAAGCATTAGCGGAGAAAAGACAATAAGGCAGAAGGCAGATGTCAATAAATCCATGATGCGTTTCACACTCCGTTCGAAAGCATTCATGCCATCTGGAATGAATTCAATGGCGCTCTCTGTCATCATATTCGATGGAAGTCCCATTGTGCCGTAGGTTTCAACTTTGCGTTGGAGTGTTTCGTGTGGAATGTTTGCGTACCACGAATCCTCACCGTATGCTTTATCCCATTCTTCATGGAAACCACGGCTCTCGTGTCGATGAATAAAGTAATTGATAATGCTATGAATGATTCCCCATAGCACAATATCTAAAAGAAGCACGATATTGGTATTCCAGTGAGAGAGAACTCCAAAGGTGTTCATTACCACAAAGGTTCCCATAAGACATGCAATTGTAAACGGAATTACCCTTCGAGGCATGCCTGTACGTATTAACTTGTGATTGAACTGGTTGCGATCCGGCCTGTCTAACGAACGACTTTCCTTAACACGACTGCTGATGACACGAATAATATCAATCATCGGTACGAACAGAGCACCAATACAAATCATCAACATGCCTTCTGGCATACGTTCGCTATGGCTTAGTCCAATGGTATGATAACTAACGATGTACCCGAGAACATAGGCACCAGCGTTGCCCATCAAGGTGTTTTGCCAATTATTAGAGAAAAAGCTCATCAGGCAGAAGGGTATTGTTACGCCTAATGTGGCGGCAGAAACAAAGCTAATAAGTGTTGAACCGCGCCAGATACTGAACACCAAAAAGGTGAAAAGCATAATGCTGCCAACTCCACTACTTAAGCCATCGATGCCATCCAGTAGATTATATGCTTCTGTGATATAAAGAGTCAGAAGCACGGTAAGTGGTATGCCAACGTATGGAGACAATTCATGTATGCCGAAGAGTCCGTGTAGGTTATCTATCCACAATCCTGTGGCAGGAAACATCATAGCTGCGATTAGGATAACTGCCATTTTGATATAACCGCGGGTACCATTCAGGTCATCTTTCAGTCCTGTGATAAACAAAAGCGAGCAGCCCACAATAATCTGCATAATACGCATTGCCGAAGGTTCTACCTTAGTGCGCAATTCCGTTAACCCCAACAGATAAGGCAGTGAAACGCTGATGCATAAGGCAATCAGGATAATGGGGAAGAAAGTAATTCCGCCTATCATCAGTTCTTCTTTTATCTCTTCTCCCTTATGGGGTAGGAACATCTTTTTCCCCGTCCCAACCAAGCGCATATTGGGAATGACAATCATTCCTGTCAGCAGAGAGATAAAAAATGGCGTAATTTTTATGAGAAACTCGAGATTCATATATATCATAATTAAAATCTAATTTTTTGTCAAACCCAGTTTGCCCAGTATGGTCGCCCATATTTTTGGTAACATACGATACAATATAAAAAGTGGAGAGGGGTGGTAGCCATACTTGCGTAAAGCGCGCAGAATACTATTGTTACCACGTATAATGTTACGAATACTGCCAGTGCTTTCTCCCCCCATACGCATATTAATGAAATATCGATTGATATAGCGGTTGCGTAGTCCTGCTACTTCGATGAATCGCAGCATCAGTTCATAGTCTGCGGAAACGGCAAAACTCGTATTGAAAGCGCCAAGATGGGTGAAGAACTCACGTCGTGCGTAAAAGGTGGGATGTGCTGGATGCCAACCACGCAGAAATGCACCTTTTTTGTGTTGTGTTCCTTTCCATATGCGAACTACCTTGTCTTTATTATCCGCTTGTACGAACTTCAGGTCACCATAGATACAATCCACAGGCTGATTTTCCATAGCTCGGTTAATATCTTCGAGTACATGTTCATCGTAATAGAAGTCATCCGAATTGAGAATGCCTATAATGTCACCTGTTGTACGGGCTATGCCGCGATTCATGGCATCGTAGAGTCCTTCGTCCTTCTCTGAGAAGATATGCATTCTCCCTTTGCATTGAAGCTCATATTCTCGCAGGATAGAGAGTGTGTCGTCCTGTGAGAGTCCATCCTCAATAATGAGTTCCCAGTCCTGGTGAGTTTGCGAGAGGATGCTTTCTATTGTGTCGCGTACCGTAGCAGCACTATTGTATGTGGCCGTGATGATTGATATTTTCATTATTGTTTGTTTCTTGGAAAGAATCTATCCAAATCGTCCATCGTGGGATTCGGAATGTGAAACAGGTCTTTGATGCGTGTTATTTCTTCGTCGGGCAGATCCCACCACTTAATTCCCTTCAGACGTTCAATGACTTCCTGAGAAAAACGATAACGAATTATGCGGGCAGGAACACCAGCTACAATAGCATAGGGCGGCACGTCATGTGTAACAACAGCTCCTGCTCCAATTACACAGCCAGTATGAAGTGTAATACCTGACATAACAATAGCATTGCTTCCTACCCACACATCTGACTCTAATGTTGTTTTAGGAGTATCTAATATATTTGGCGCGTGGTCTCGATCAGTCCATGAAATACCTGTTGCATTCTTTTGAAGTTGAAATATAGGCGAAGTTGAAATTGTGTCAAGTGTATGAAGTGTAAGTCCAATATTGGTGTTTGCTCCAATACTACAAAAACGTCCTATATCGCAACAGGTGGCCCAACTACCAACTCCAATGTAAGAGTGTTCACCAAGGGTTGTATTGATTAATTTGGCGAAACGATGAACCCTCGCTGTGTTTGCTATGTTGGAATGATTATCGACGTAAGCAGTCAACTTTATATTCCGCCGGAAAAGATTACGAATGATTGAAAGTATTTTTTTCATGCACCAATTACTTTTTTGATAATCTCTAATTGTCTATGAGGGTTCCATTTTTCGTCAATTTCCCTGAAACATGCCTTACGGACTTGTTCCCTGTCATTTCTGTGTATGTCAAGCCATTGCATTATTGCCCTTGCTAAATCTTCAACATTATCACGTTCAAAGAATGTACCTGTAATATTTTCTTGTATTGCTTCGAATTCTGGCATTTGCCACTTAAAATCATTGTGTGATATGCATGGACATCCGAATGACATGGCGTGTATGGCGGTTAAACCAATATTTCCGGGAGCAACACATAGGTCTGCGTCATAAAGCAATTGCGAGAGTTTTTTTTCATCATACGATGGGCCATAAAACCAAACCAAATTTTGAAGGCCCAATTCTTTTGTTAATTTCATCAAAGCAGTTTCCATTGTGCCTTCTCCAATGAATGTGACATTGAAGAGACATCCCTTTTCTTTGCAAATAGATTGTGCCAGAAGTATTTGATCAAGTTTCTTGACTTCAGTTAATCGTCCAATGAAAATAATCGTAGGATATGTATTACCAAAATGATTGCAGAAAGAAGAACTGTCCCTTAGCTCATTTCGAAGGGTAATCTGTGTGTCGTAGGCTAAAGAATTATGTATGACAGTGAGTTTCTCGGGGCGGAATCCTTGTTTTATCATCAGCTGGCGTGCATATTCTCCATAGAGCATGACCCCAGTCGCTAATCCAAAATATATTTTTTTTATTAATCTCTTTGTCCATCCTTCACGTCCATACCATCCGTGAGTCCAGAAATAAAAGCGTTTGCCAAGTACGCGTGATAAAATTAGTATGAACCATGATGATATACACATTGGCTCACCTAACATAATGAAAGTGTCATAATTCGCCCATGCAAGTTTAACCGTTTTTGTCTGCCATATTAATGGACCGAACTTTATGTTCTTGACTTCTGTTACCTTGCCGTGTAGCAGTTGATAGTCCATCTTCATGACATCGAGATATCTGTCACCAAATACAAAATCGCAATTGAAAGTTTTGTCTATCAATTGGAATATGTTCGTGCGGTAGTGCTGCGCAAAATTATATATGAGTGCTATTTTCATTGAAAGATGAAAAGTGTGAAATGCTATCTATTGTAGATGTTATGCTTGTAGTGCTTACAATATATGTTTCGGCAGAAGAATGATAAGGCAGAAGGGAGGGTTTCAATCAAAAGCATATGTATGGCATTAAACCGGCTACATCTTTTCCACCGGCTCAATATGTTTACGTATCCAATATTAGAAAACGATAATCGTGGAGAATGTTGTTTTTCTGTTTCATGAATCAGTTTGTCCATTTCGTTCTTCCATGCTTCAAATGATAGTTTTTCTTCAAAATAGTTCATTGCAGCTTCATAACAATGTTCATACATAGAGGGTTTATTACTGATGTCCAATATTGTATTAACAAATTTATTAATATCATTATGTGGTATAACCTTTCCACACTTTGCATCTTCTACAATTTCTCTACAACTATTTTCGTAGTCTGAGGTAAGGACTATTACACCAGCACTCATGGCTTCCAATAGTACCATGGGGCATCCTTCTCTTCGTGATGGTATTAAAATAATGTTAGCTTGGCTTAGAATTGATGTAGCCTTGTTTCTTGGTATTTTCCCAGTAAAGATAACTCTGCAATCATCTGGTACAATGTGCTCTATCTTTTTGAGCTTTTGAACCCGTTTTAATGGTGGATGGGTATCCCCGAGCCAATAGAATCGAAATTTGGTTGGTGTCTTCAATAATTTCAAAAGGATTGCATGGACTAATTCAGGGGCCTTTGAAGGAGCACCACCTCCTGCAAAAACGATAATAGGTTCATGCGTGGATGCTTCCTTTTTCGCAATAGGAGGGAGTGCTTTTATTGGTTTTATAAAATTGTACACCACCTGAATCTTTTTCTCATCTGCTATTTTAAACTTATCTTTAAGATATGTCATATTATAGTGTGAGAGTGCAATGATTTTGTCAATGTATGGGGCTTGAAATGCCGCAATGTCAGATTCATCGTAGCGAAGTGAGTGGCTAATCGATATAATTCGGATATTATCATTTAAATAAGGTACTATTAATCCGACAACACGAGCAAAACTAATGATTAGAACGTCTGGATTCAATTCATTAATAGTATTCGTGACCTTCTTTGCATTCGCTGCAGAGAGGTCATTCATGTTTTCAGAAATAATATTGGTGAATGTCTTCTCGTTAATATATCCATTAGTTTCTCCTATCATTAGATAAAATTCATGGACTACTGAGTAACAGGTGATAAGTTCTAAAGCGTATGAAGTAATACCACCGCCATGAAAGGAAGATGATGCTAATAATATTTTCATGTTTATTTATTACGATTAAGAATAGTAACTAATAAGGTCGTAATAACCTTCCTTTCAAATAGATAAAAATAGCCGATGGTCAATAATGCGAATGTGAAGAGTTTGAAAGCAAAGGTAAAATGAATTATAAGGGTGACAATTAAGGCAAATCCTACCCAAGACCTGTAGAACGCCGTAACATATTCTGTAAGATTAAGGCATAAAATCCTTTCGAGGAGTATTTTCCAATTGACAAAAAACATAATACTATAAGCACCAATCATAGTCCATGCTGCAGACATGAGTGAAGTGCGTGCAAACGAAAATAGGAAAACACTCATGATTATTATGCGGATAATGGTATAATAAAAAGTAATGTCTGTTCTTTTGGTTGCAATCGCCACAAAGCTATTGGGCATACTAATTACAACAAACATGCTCCAAATAGCCATTATTTGTATGATAGGACCAACTTCCATATAATTCTCTCCATAAAAAAATCTGATGATGATGTCGTTAAAAAGAACCATGAATGCAATGATTGGAGCATTGACAAGTGACAGCTTCTCTAAAAACCTAAGGAAGAGATGTTTCATTTGAGGAAGGTCATCTTGATACTTTGCCAGCATTGGTAGCATGACTTTGCTGGCAATCGAATTGATGACCATAACGAATTTTAATATGAGTTCTTTAGCTAGGTTATAAATGCCCAGTTCACTCGTTCCTAAATATATGCTGATAATCAAAATGTCAAGTTTTGATGATAAATAGTCTAATATTTGAGTTCCCATCTGATATATGCCAACACGGATAAGGCTAGATGTATTTCTAAAGTTGATTGGGATAAACTGGATGTGGTATTCAGATTGTCCCTTCGCGAAGTTCCAGATGTTGATGACCACCGCGTTAAAAACGATAGAAATCACCATACTGTAGACACCACATCCTAGATATGCAAGTATGATTGCAAGCAGAAGCGATGATGTTGCTGCAACAATATTACGGATAGCGATTGTTTTAAAAAGTAATTTTTTTTGCAAAACAGTATCATAGAGTTTTCCAATACCAAGAAGGGGCAGTTCCAACATTATCAAAGGTGTTAAAATGGATAAGGAAGGGGCATTGTAAAAAGATGCAATGGAGTACGCAAAGCATGATACAATAAAAAAAGTGATGAAAAACAGAATAAATTGTGTCCAATATAGGTTGAGGAATTCTTGCCGTTTTAAATCTTTTTGTGACATAATAGCAGCAGAAAAACCCATGTCAGAGAATACCTGAGTCAGACCGACAATGAAAGTAAGGATGGCAACAATGCCAAAATCACTCTTCTCCAAGAATCTAGTCAGAATAGATAGGCGCAAGATTTGTGTCAATCCATTAACAAAAGTAGATAGTGATGACCATCCCAATCCGAAAAGTATTGTTTTATGATCGTTTGATGGTAGCATGTTTTTGATGCGGATGTTTCTAATGTGTTCTGTAGTAATCTCCCATTTCATCAATGGCTTTTTGAGTCCATCTACGGAAAATACAGCCGTCTGGAGTCAGCGTCATTTCTCCAAACCATATCTTTGAGCCGTTTGAGTATAAATCGATGCGTACCATGTCTATGCCAGATGCCAGTCGTTTGGCTGTCGCAATCATACTCTCTAGATTCTTTGGGCGAGGAAGAATTTCACTTTTTTCATGCTTAGAGATGCAATAATCCATTTTCGCATTCCAGTGTATGTCATATGGTATGTAATCGGCATGGCCTGTCTCGCGTCCATTACACACAAGAATAACTCTTATATTTCCTTTTAAGCATATAAACTTGTAGTCAATGGGGAACCCTCCAGTTCCATCGTCAATAAACTCTTCACATATGATTTTCCTTTTAATCAAGTCATAATGACGCTCGTTGTTATTATAACTTGGTGTCGAGAGCCATGAATCAATCTGTTTTCTAATCATTTCCTGCGTGTATTTTGATTTGTCAACACAAATCAAGTTCATTGTAGCCCCCCAGTTGGCTTTTAAAGCAAATTTTTCAGGAAGTGTAGTCATATCGAATTGCGATCCTTGTGTGTAAAAACCATACAAATGCGGAAGGATGTTTTCGCATCCACATTCTTTGACATATTTCCTAACTTCGTATTTATCTGCCAGGTAATAATAATAGTTTATTTTTCCTTCAAGTAATCGTTTTATCCATAATTCGGATAAATCTTGGGGGTTCTTTAAATTAGGTAATCTCTTCCTATGATGAAAGTATGCTATTTGGAAATATAACTTTTGCGAATATATTGAGATTATCCTGGTAATAAGTTTATTAACTGATTTCATATACCCAATCACATTTTGTGTTATTTATAATTGGTAATGCTGCAATAAAGCATATAGGTCATTTGATAGCAGGTACCAAACAGAGCGATGCAATATGTCCACCAGGCATAATTTACATAATGGGGTTTTTCAAAAAGGTATGCTAAGACGATTGTTGTAGGGATGAAAGAGAACTTTATAAACCGGTCATATATTACCTGCGTGTTTATAGAATTGCTAAAAAGGAAGAGAGAAGAGAACAATATTATAAAGAATAGGACTCGTATATATGCTTTAATATCTTCTGGAATAAATGGAGCTTGCTCTTCATCATATTCAGCCAATTCTGGATTTTCTGTTTCTTCATTGAAGTCAGCGTTACTACTGTCTCTGAATACGGCTATCAACCCAAGCACAGTTATTAGATAATATGGGAGTTTTTCCAGGAACAATCCTATCAGGGGACCAAAACCATAGCCTCTCTCGTCAGATTCCATGTAATACTGTGCTTTCTCTAAATAGCTGTTTAGGTCTTCCGCCCTATTTGTCATTGTCAACATAATGGTATCAATGAATCCATCATTAAGCATTTGTGCAAGGATTGGGAAAACGATGAGGCATATGATGAATGTCGTTTTATTGACCTTGCTTGTCATAATGGCTAACAACGATACGATTATGAGGAATATGGCGCTTTTATGAAAGTAAAAAGAAGCTGCTATTGCACAAATTCCTATGATTTTAGGCAATAGGGGTATCCTATGAGATTTATAATAAATAGTAAGCCCCCAAAAAGCCAATGCCATTGCAAGCGAAACCCTTCCGTAAGAAAACCAAATCATCCAGATACTCACGAATATGGCTAATGCTAGATGAGATCCAACTGATATACGTTTGAACGTGTCCCAAAGAAGAAATTGTGCTGTTCCCCAAACAATTATTCTAAATAGAAAGTAGTTATTAGGTGCAATTCTGTGTGCTATCCAAAAGTATACCTTTTCAACTAATGGATCACCTTTCATTATATCTTGGTATGCAACATATAAATGAAACCAATCGCTTCCCCAAAATGCAAAAAGATCAAATGCAAACCACAGAAAAAACGTTATATAGAGACGTTGTGTAGAAACAACTCCGTCTGCATAATGAATGGCTGGGCGCATGGTATACCATATCACGATGAGCATAATGATGTTTATCGTTATAAGCGCAGGGTTATTTTGTACTAATTCAAACATTTTAAAGTGTGGAATTGCTCATTTTTTTATATCTGTCAAAACAAAAAGTTTGTGTACATGCTTTTGAAGCATTCTAAAACCTTGCAAAGGTACACTTTTTTATAATAATGTACAAACGTTTGGGGATTTTAATTCATTTCTTCTGCCAGACGCGAACGTAATCGACCTCCATAGTAAGTGGCAATGCTGATTCATCAACGCCGGCATAACCTCCCCAGTCACCGCCCCATGCTACATTGAGGATAAGGAAGAAGGGTTTGTTGAAGGGCCAAGTGTCGTTATTACCTTGATGGTCGTTTTCAAAGTATAGTTGTTCTGTGCCATCGACATAAGTACGTATGTGGTCTTCTGTCCACTCAATCGCATAGATGTGGAAGCCCTCTTCTGCTCCAACACAGTACATTTCATGTGTCTTCTGTGTGTGGTCGGTGTGATTGTAAGCAATGCAATGTATGCTGCTGGAAACCAGGTTGGGATCAACCCCGACTTCTTCCATGATATCAATCTCACCGCAGGCCGGCCAGTTGCTGCTGTCCACAGGGAACAACCACCATGCAGGCCAACTTCCCTTGCCCTTCGGCAACTTGATGCGAGCTTCAATATAGCCGTATTTGAACCCCGTTGAACGTTTTCCATAGAGACGGGCACTATAAACCTTTTCACCTTCTTTGAAGGTGTATATCTTTAGCGTTCCGTCGCTGCATTCTGTAACCTTGATGCCTCTAGGGCTTTTGCCCATGATGTAGGTCTGCAGCTCATGATTCACCCATCCGGCTTCAGATTCTTGATAGGTCCAGCGTGCAGAACTGACTGTTCTGGTGGAGAATTCATCATGCCAAACAAGTCTGTAGTCAGGTAAAGGGCATGAGTTCAGGTCCTTCGAGGAGTCGTATTCCGCCTCTGTGAGTGTTATGCCGCTGATGTTGATTGTTGTATTAGCCTTGTTCCCACCGAAGTCGAGTACAAGGATAACACTGCTCATATCCAAACCGGGCATATCCAATCGCTCGAAATAGTAGTCTTCATTCGCATTGAGTAGTATGCGTTCTTCAAAATAATAGAGCTTATCGTTGCCTTTCTGATTGAGTTTTACGGTTGCTGTGAGTGCTTTGCTCGAACATAGCTTGATGCGGAAACTGTAATTGCGGTGGGCATCCGTCTCTATGTCGGTGATGAAGTACATTTGTGCCTGCCACTGTTCGGTGGTGGCTCTATTGAGCGTCAGGGTGTAGGTCCCGTTCTTTTCGGTATATGTAGGGTCAGCAGTCTGATTCCATCCGGGGGCATAGTAAAATCCGAGAGTTTTTTTTGCATTCAGCCACAGGTTAGGTGTAGGGTCAAATTTGATGCTATCCACCTCACTGAGGTTGAAAAATGTCTGCCCGTTGCCTTGATAGACACACATGCTCTGTGCCATAACGGATAGAGAATAGATTGCCATTAAGAACAAAATCTTTGATGATTTCATATCCCTGAAAATTATTAAGTTGTTAATTTTTGTTTAACTTTTCACTCCAACTATCTGTGTGGGCGGGAGCTGTGCTTTCCTGCGGTCGGTTTCGGAAATGACGCGAGCGGCAAGTTCCATGAAAGCTTGGCCTGTGATGCTGGTAGGATTGGTAGCAGTTGGGACGCCGTTGTCGCCACTCTCGCAGATGTCCTGAACGACTGGAATCTGTGCCAGAAGCGGTATTAGCATCTGCTCTGCCAGCGCCTTGACGCCTTCCTGTCCGAAGAGGTAGTAGCGTTCGTCGGGATGCTGAGCGGGTGTGAACCAGGCCATATTCTCCACAAGTCCAAGGATAGGTACGTTGACCTTCTCGTTCTGGTACATATCAATGCCTTTTCGGGCATCTGCCAAAGCCACTTGCTGTGGTGTGCTGACGATGACGGCTCCTGTGATGGGAATCGTCTGGACGAGCGTCAGATGGATGTCGGAAGTGCCTGGAGGCGTGTCGAGAATGAAGTAGTCGAGGTCGCCCCAGTTGGCGTCGCCTATGAGCTGTTTCAAGGCGTTGCTTGCCATTCCGCCTCGCCACATGATGCCTTGCTCTGGATTGACGAAGAAGCCGATACTGAGCATCTTCACGCCGTATTTTTCTACAGGCAGAATCAAGTCGCGTCCGTCAATATTTTCGCTGTAGGGACGGGCGTCTTCCTCTTGGAACATCTTAGGCACGGATGGGCCGAAGATGTCGCAGTCGAGCAATCCCACACGCATCCCCATCCGAGCCAGAGCTACAGCCAGATTGACAGCCACAGTGCTTTTGCCAACGCCGCCTTTTCCGCTGGAGACGGCGATGATGTTGCGAACGCCAGGCAACAGGTCAGGCAGGTCGGGACGCGGAGCCTGGAGTGTTCGCGTCTTGATTTCCACTTCAGCATCCTTGCAGGCGTAGGCATGGATGGCTGCTTCGGCAGCTTTTACCACGCTTCGCATGAAGGGGTCTGTCGGTTTGTCGAAGATAAGGGTAAAGGACACACTGAGTCCGGCAATGCGGATATCGTCTTCAACCATTTTCATCTCCACGATATTCTTGCCTGTTCCTGGATAGCGGACAGTTGCCAGCGCATCAAGTATTAATTGAGGGTAAAGGGACATATTTATATTTTTTACGGATTATTGATGCAAAATTACGCATTTTCTTTCTATTACCAAAACAAAAGGGGAAAAAAGCGCATGATGGAAACGAGTTTGATGCGGCTCGATTTTCTTTTGGGTAGCTGATGAAAATGTTTTTCCTTTAGAATAAAAAGTATTTTTCCTTAGAATAAAAAGTATTTTCTCTTAGAAGATTTTTATGTTCGCGGCCCGTAGATATAAGTTCGCGGCCTGTAGATATAAGTTCGCGGCCCGTAGACATAAGTTCGCGGCCCGTAAACATAAAAAAGTTCTAAGAGAAAAAACAAAATCTCCTAAGAGCAGAGACAAAAATTTTTAGAGGAAAAAACAAAATTAAGCGCAAGTTCCGCCCTGCACATGAGCACTTACTGGAGCGCAAGGGCGTACTCTCGCTCGACAATAAAAAGAAAAACTTGTGTTTTCCTTTTGTATTGTGCTCACTTATTCGTACCTTTGCGCGTTAATTACAAAAAAAAGGATGGCAAACCGAACGGAGAATCCCATATATGCTCACGATACGTTGGAGTTCGTTACTGTGGCAGCGGAGTATTGTGCCCTGCTCGAGAAGAGCGAAGAACGGACGGAGGAGGAGCTGGTAGGCACGTTGCTGAAATTGCTGCCGCTACTCTACATGAAAGCGCAACTTCTGCCCGATGTGGATACGGACGGCGCTTTTGTGCCCAGTGACCAGGTGACAGAAGAGGATTATAATTATGTTCGCGATGGGGCCTATAGCCTTTTACGAGAGCATGACGAGTACGAAATGCTTGTTTGGGACGAGGATATGCAGACGGAGGAGAGCCGATGGTGCTCTGTGAGCGAAGGTCTTGCCGATATCTATCAGGTGCTCCGCAATTTCGTGGCAGTCTATCAGCAACGGGTTGAGCCTTGTATGCTGGATGCGCTTTGGCAGCTCCACGACAACTTCGAACTCTACTGGGGACAGACCCTGCTCGATACGCTCCGTCATTTGCATCGAATCAGATACTCAATAAACATTGAAAAAGATATTTGACAAATACGATAAAAAGCTTCTCGCAGACTTGCCCCGAGTGCTCTTTCCTGGGCATATAGAGGTCGTCGTCAGCGAGAGCAACGCTGAGAGAGCTGTGGAGTTCCTCAAGAGACAACCCCTCCTTGGGTTCGATTCCGAGACGCGACCCTCGTTCTCCCCTGGACGGCAGTACAAAGTTGCGCTTTTGCAAGTGTGCTGTAAAGATGTCTGCTTCCTTTTCCGACTCAACAGAATAGGGCTCCCGCAATGTCTCATCAACCTGCTTTCGGATAGGAAGATAACAAAGGTAGCCCTTTCCTGGCACGATGACCTGCGGGCGCTGAATGGACGCAAACAGTTTCGCGCAGGCACATTCATCGATTTGCAGGACATCGCCGCACAGATGGGCATCCAGGATATGAGCCTGCAGAAGCTCTATGCCAACATCTTCGGGCAGAAGATAAGCAAGGGTCAGCAGCTCTCGAATTGGGAGTCGGACAACCTCACCGAGGCGCAGAAGCTATACGCAGCTACAGATGCCTGGGCCTGCGTCAGGCTCTACGAGGAGATGATGAGGATGCAGGAAGAGGGATTTAGCCTCACCCCAACCTTCTCCGAGGAGAGGGAGAAAGAAATAGTAAATGGTAAATGATTAAATGATGAACAAAATTATACTTCGCAGAGGTAAGGAGGAAAGCCTCAATCGTTTCCATCCCTGGATATTCTCTGGTGCCATCCATCACACAGAAATCACCCCTAGGGAGGGGGAGGCAGGAAGTGCCTCTTTAGAGGAGGGTGATATCGTTGAGGTGCTTGCCTCTGATGGTCGCTTCCTTGCTATCGGCCATTGGCAGATAGGAAGCATTGCCGTACGTGTGCTTACCTTCAAGCGCCAGCCAATCAATCAGGCTTTCTGGCAGAAGCGTCTTGCAGCTGCTCTTGATGTGCGTTGTGCTATTGGCGTTGCCGAAATGGAAAATGGGAAATGGTCAAATGGCAAATACAATGATATCTTCCGCCTCGTTCATGGCGAGGGCGACAACCTGCCTGGCCTTGTCATAGACATTTACGGTTCAACAGCCGTAATGCAAGCCCATAGCGTCGGTATGCACGTCTGTCGTATGGAGATTGCTGAGGCTCTGAAAGCTGTTATGGGCGATAGCTTGAAGTCCATATATTATAAGAGCGAGACGACACTGCCCTTCAAGGCCCAGCTCGGTCAGGAAAATTGCTTCCTTTATGGCGAGACGGGCGACGATATTGCTCGCGAGAATGGCCTGAAGTTCCACATCGACTGGCTTAAGGGACAGAAGACGGGTTTCTTTGTTGACCAGCGCGACAACCGTGCTTTGGTGGAACACTATGCCAAGGGTCGTAGGGTGCTGAATATGTTCTGCTATACAGGCGGCTTCAGCGTATATGCCATGAGGGGTGGTGCAGAGCTGGTGCACTCCGTGGACAGCAGTGCAAAGGCCATCGAGCTTGTCGATGCCAACGTGGAAATGAACTTCCCCAGGGACAATCGGCACGAAGCCTTTGCGGAGGATGCCTTCAAGTTTATGGAAAATTCACTCTTCTCGGATTCTTTAGAACCAAGGCGCTCTTTTAATGAGCGGAGCACTTTTCACTCTTCACCTAAATATGATTTAATCATCCTCGACCCGCCAGCCTTTGCCAAGCACAAGGATGCCCTTCACAATGCCCTTCGTGGTTATACGAAGCTCAACGCCAAGGCTTTCGAGATGATACAGCCAGGCGGCATTCTCTTCACCTTCAGCTGTTCTCAGGCCGTCAATAAAGACCAGTTCCGCACGGCTGTCTTTACGGCAGCGGCTATGGCTCGTCGCAAGGTGCGCATCCTGCATCAGCTGCACCAGCCTGCCGATCACCCCATCAACATCTACCATCCTGAGGGCGAATACCTGAAAGGTCTGGTTCTGTATGTAGAATAGCCTTACCCCTAACCCCTTTTCGTAGAGGGGAACATAAATGTAAATAGTAAATCGTCAAATAATTAATAAAAATGTTGAACTTAAAACTTCGTTTAACTTTACTCAACTTCCTTGAGTTTGCCGTATGGGGAGCCTATCTGACTTCTATGGGCACTTATCTTGCTGGCGTGGGGCTTGGTTCCCACATTGGCTGGTTTTATTCTGTGCAGGGTATCGTGAGCATCTTCATGCCGGCTTTGATGGGTATTTTGGCCGACCGATGGATGGAGGGCCAAAAGGTACTGAGTCTTTGTCATTTCTTGGCAGGACTCTTCATGATTGGCGCTTCATTATACGGCTATCAAGCCGGTTCTTCGCCTGACTTCGGTACGCTGTTCTCATTCTACACCCTCTCTGTGGCCTTCTTCATGCCCACCATTGCCCTCAGTTATTCTGTGGCCTATTCGGCTTTGGAGAAGGCGGGTCTTGATACGGTGAAGGCCTTTCCGCCCATCCGTGTTTGGGGGACCATCGGCTTCATTGTGACCATGTGGATTGTTGACCTCTGCGGCCTGCAGTCAACGCCTGGTCAGTGGCTTGTAAGCGGCGGTTTGAGCATCGTGATGGCAGCCTATTCGCTGACGATGCCCCGTATGCCAATCAAGAAGGACGAGAGTCAGCATAAGACGCTTTTCGAGGCTTTGGGCCTGAATGCGTTCAAGCTGTTCCTGAATCCGCGTATGGCTGTGTTCATGGTCTTCGCTATGCTTCTGGGCTTCTGCCTGCAGATTTCCAACGGATACGCCAACCCCTTCATCACCAGCTTTGGTAGCATTGCAGAATATGCCGACACCTTTGGCGTACAGCATGCCAATATCCTTATTTCTCTCAGCCAGATGAGTGAGACGCTATGCATCTTGCTTATACCTTTCTTCCTTTCCCATTTCGGCATTAAGAAGGTCGTGCTCATTGCCCTGTTGGGTTGGGTATTGCGCTTTGCTTTCTTCGGACTGGGCAATCCAGGCAGTGGCGTATGGCTTTTTCTGCTTTCCATGATTGTCTATGGTGTGGCCTTTGATTTCTTCAATATCTCAGGTTCGCTGTTCATCAATCAGGAGACCGACGACAGCATTCGCAGCAGTGCCCAGGGCCTTTTCATGATGATGACCAACGGCCTTGGAGCATTCGTGGGAACACTCGTGGCTCAGGCTGTCATCAATCATTACGTCTTCACGCCTCAGGCCTCTGGAGCTACGGGTGACGAGGTCATTGCCGGTTGGCAGTGCAGCTGGTATATCTTTGCTGCCTATGCCCTTATTGTGGCTGTACTGTTCGCCATACTCTTCCGATATAAACATGTTAGTAAAGATTAATGAAGGAAGAGCGCTTCTTTTACGACCCACTTGTTAGCGGTGAGCTGCCTCAGGAAGAAGCTCATCATGCCGTAAAGGTGCTTCGCTTGCAAACTGGCGATGAGATATGGCTGATGGATGGCAGCGGCACCTTCTATCGTGCCACGATTACTGCCACTACAGGTCATCGTTGCAGCTATCGCATAGAGGAGACTTTGCCTCAGGAGCGTGCTTGGGAAGGTCATATCCATCTGGCTATGGCACCGACCAAGCTGATGGACCGTGTAGAGTGGTTCGCAGAGAAAGCAACGGAGATAGGCTTCGACGAACTCTCCTTCCTCGACTGCCAGTTCAGCGAACGTCGGGTTGTTAAGGAGGAGCGCATAGACAAAATCCTCATCTCGGCCATGAAGCAGAGCCACAAGGCCTGGAAGCCATTATTGAATTGCTCAACGAGGTCAAGCCAATTTAAGAATGGGATGATACGCTTCAAGGACTTCATTTGCCAGGAAAGAGAAGGCGACAAGTTCATCTGCCACTGCTATAATCAGGAAGATATTGAAGAAGGCGGTGAGAAATCTTTGCTGATGGATGTGTTGAGGTGTAGTGTCCCAACTACCGTCCTTATCGGTCCTGAAGGCGATTTCAGCATAGAGGAGGTAAGGCTTGCTCTGAAGAATGGCTATCGCAGTGTTTCCTTGGGAAGAAGCAGGCTCAGAACAGAGACCGCTGCCCTCGTGACAGTTCACATGATGCAATTAATCAATCAAAAAAAAGTAGTATAATTATGAAAAAGTTTCTCATTATTTTAGCTGTAGCTGTTGTCGCAGTTGCTGGCGGAGCGTATTATTTCCTCTATGGAAAGGGTGATGTTTGCAAGAACGTGATTCCAGAGGATGCGAAAGCAGTAATGGTCTTCGATGCAAAGGAGGCTGTAAAGCAGATGGATTTCAGCATAAGTGATATCATTGATTTCCTGAAGCAGCGTGGTGATGACGAGAAGAAGGTGGAGGGAATAGATTTCCTCGCTCCTGCGTATGGTTTCGTTTCCAACGACAATTACCTTTGTGGTGTTCTTGCTCTGAGCGATGCCGATGCGTTTGAGAAGTCTGTTACCAGTGACAAAGTCAAAGTCGAATCGCAGCGTGGATTCAAATGGCTTTATACGAGTGACGTCCTTGCCTGCTTCGATTCCAAGAAGGCCTTGCTGATGTTGCCCGTTTCCAAGGGCGAGTCAGACGGGATGCGTGGAAAGATGGTGGAATGGATGAACCAGGGTTCCCATGAGGTTCCTCTGCTGTCCTCCGCTCTGGATAATGACGGCGTAGTGCTTCTGCGCACAAGCCTTGGCGCTATACCCGCTACTTATCAGTCTATGTTTAAGTCTGGAAACGTGGATTTGAATAAGGTTTTCTTGAATGTGGCGTTCAATATCAAGGAAAAAGCTTTCCAGTTATCTACGAAGTTGGAATCCGAGGACGAGGAATACAATAAGTTGGTTTCAGAGTGGGGCAATTACAATCGTCCCATTCAGGGTAAACTGTTGCAGACGCCATACGAGAATCCGCTGGTTTATGCAGTCTTTAATATGGATGGCGAGACTATCTACAACAAATTAAGTCAGAATCCTCAGACCTCGACGGTTCTTTCTATGATGAATGTGTATTGCAATACGGGAATGATGTTGCAAGCCATCGATGGCGATGTTTCTGTGGCGATTGACGAGATTTCCGATGGTCCGTCCAAATACTATATAACTGCCCATGTCAAGAACAAGGATTTCATGAAGGGTGCAGAAGAGTGGGGTGACAAATTAGGCTTCCTGGGCATTCAGTGCCATCAGGTCGAGGGCGACAACTATATGTTAACGGCCAAGAATCTCACGAATTATCTTGGCGTACGTGACGAGTCGTTGTATTTCGCATCCGATTATGATGTGGCAAAGAATGGCGGCAAGTTCAGCTCCCTCAAGGACGGTGCTTCGCTCGAATCCCAGGCTGAGGGCAAACTGTTCTATATGTCTCTTAACATAGACAAACTGGGAGAATCTCCTCTTCTCAAGTCTCAACTTGTCTCTCAAGACCAGGTGAAAGAGATTCTCGGCTATCTGGACCGACTGAACGTTAGCATGGACAAGAACAAGAATGCCGTAATCGAACTGACGACGAAGCAGAAGATTATCGACATCCTCAAAATGAACATGAAGAAGTAAATGGAAAGAATAGAGCTGCTTCACACACTGCCTCTGGTTTTCCAGGGTCGTGAACTCAAAAGCGAGATATGGCTGCAGGATGTCGCCTTCCAGAAGGGAGAGACGATTCTGATAGAGGCCAGTTCGGGCACGGGCAAAAGCTCACTATGCAGCTACATCATTGGTTACAGGAAAGACTATTCGGGCAACATCCTTTTCGACGGTAAGGATATCCGTCGGCATCGTGTTTCCGACTGGACGTCCATCCGTCAGCATTCCCTGAGCCTCCTTTTTCAGGAGCTGCGTCTCTTCCCTGAGCTCACAGCGATGGAGAATGTCCAGATTAAGAACGGCCTCACCAACCATAAGAGCCGTAAGGAGATAGAGGACTGGTTCGAGCGCCTCGGTATTGCCGACAAGATGACGGCCAAGGTGGGACGCATGAGCTTCGGTCAGCAACAGCGCGTGGCGATGATACGTGCCCTCGTCCAGCCTTTCGACTTCCTGATGGCAGACGAGCCCATCAGCCACCTCGACGACGAGAACAGCGCCATCATGGCCGAAATTATGATGGAGGAAGTTCGTCGCCAGGGTGCCGGAGTCATTGTGACCAGTATTGGCAAGCACATGAATATGTCTTACGATAAAACATTCTGCCTATGATGTCGTTGGTTTGGAAATTATTGCGCCAGCACATTAGCATAGCGCAGTTGGCAGGCTTCTTCTTTGCCAACCTCTTTGGCATGTTCATCGTCTTGTTGGGCCTGCAGTTCTATAATGATGTGAAGCCGCTCTTCAGCCAGGAAGACGGATTCCTGAAGCCCGAATATCTTATCGTCAGCAAGCGCATCTCCGGTATGAGTGTCCTTAGCGCTGGAGAGAAATTCGGTTTCAGCGATGAAGAGATTCAGGACGTTACCAACCAGCCATTCTGCAAGAGTGTTGGAGCTTTCACGGCGAGCCAGTATCGCGTGGTGTGCAGTATGGGTGTTGATGGAGTAGCACGCTTTGGGACGGATATGTTCTTCGAGAGTGTGCCCGACCGCTTTGTCGATACCGACCTCAGTAACTGGAAATTCGACCCCAATGAGGGTGTCATCCCCATCGTCCTGCCCCGTACCTACCTGACTATCTACAACTTCGGCTTTGCTCAGAGCCAGTCGCTCCCCAAGATTTCCGAGGGCATTGTGGGCATGATAGATATGGTGGTCCTGCTGCATGGCAACGGACAGGAACAGCGTATGAAGGGTAAGGTGATAGGTTTCAGTACCAGGCTGAACACCATTCTTGTGCCTGAATCGTTCATCGAGTGGAGCAACGCCAAGTTCGCTCCCGAGGCTGACCTCACGCCTAACCGCCTGATAGTGGAGGTGAAGAATCCTACCGACGATGCCATAGTCAAGTACATCAACGACCATAACCTGGAGCTTGAAGACGATAAGCTGGATGCCGGCAAGGCTACCTATTTCCTTCGTCTTGTCACCATACTGGTCATGTGCATAGGCATGCTCATTAGCATCCTCTCGTTCTACATCCTCATGCTCAGCATCTACCTGCTGGTGCAGAAGAATACCGAGAAGCTGCGTAACCTCCTGCTCATTGGCTACAGTCCCGTGCGTGTTTCCCTGCCTTACCAGCTCCTGACGGTTGGCATGAACGGGGCAGTATTGCTCATTTCCCTTATATTATTGTACTTTGTGCGCAGCTATTATATGAACACACTTTGGTTGATGTTCCCGCAGATGCAGGACGGCAGCCTCATGCCTGCCATCTGCCTGGGCTTCGGCCTCTTTGCTGTTGTTAGTATCATCAACATCGTGGCTGTCCGTAACAGGGTAATGAAAATCTGGAACAGAAAGGAATAATGGAACTACTGAAGAAACTCTATATTGAACATACAGGACTCGATGTCGTTTCCTGCGATGAGATTCCAGGGTCGGGGAGCAACCGCAAGTACTATCGCCTGCGTGGCTCCGATGGCAGCACCCTCATCGGTGCGATAGGCACCAGCCTCGATGAAAACCACTCGTTCTGCTACCTGGCCCGTCATTTCACGGAGCGCAAGTTACCTGTACCTGCCGTTGTGGCTCAAAGCCCCGACGGACTGCGGTACCTGCAGGTTGACTTGGGAGACCGCTCACTCTTTGATGCCTTGAAGGGAGGACGCGACGCAGGCGGTCGTTACACTCAGACCGAGAAGCAGTTGCTGCATCGCACCATCTCCCTGCTGCCCAAGATTCAGATTACTGGAGCCAGGGGTCTCGATTTCAAGAAATGCTATCCGCAGGAGGCGTTGGACGAGACGAATGTCCTTTTCGACCTCAACTACTTCAAATACTGTTTCCTCAAGACATCGGGACTCGATTTCCACGAGCTGAAGTTGGAGGCCGCTTTCCGTCTGATGGCGGGAGATATCGTGGCCATCCCGGGTGAGGCTTTCATGTATCGCGATTTCCAGGCCCGTAATGTGATGCTCGACAAGGACGGCAATCCCTACTTCATCGACTTCCAGGGAGGCCGTCGGGGACCCGTTCAGTACGATGTGGCGAGCTTCCTTTGGCAGGCCTCGGCCCGCTACAGCAAGTCGTTGCGCGAGGAACTGATTCAGACCTATATCACCAGCCTCAAGCAGTACATCGAGGTCAACACAAAGCAGTTCCGCCAGAACCTCAAGCTCTGTGTGCTCTTCCGCCTCCTGCAGGTGTTGGGGGCATACGGTTTCCGTGGCTATTTCGAGCGCAAGAAGCACTTCCTCGAGAGCATTCCATCTGCCATTCAGAACCTGCGCGATTTGCTACAGGACGGTGGATGCCCTTACCCCTATCTGCGCGACGTCCTCACCCGCATGGTGGAGCTGCCGCAGTTTGCTCCAGAACCCGAGAAGCCCATGCAGCGGGCGGACGGTTTCAAGATAACGGAGAACAATCCCTACGTGTCCCATCCCGAGGACGGACCAGCCACCTTCAGTCGCTACGACGGGAACGGTCCTCTCGTGGTTCGCGTTTTCAGCTTCTCCTATCGGAAAGGCGTTCCGGAGGACACCAGTGGCAATGGCGGCGGATATGTCTTCGACTGCCGCAGTACGCACAACCCGGGCCGATACGAGCCTTACAAGCAACTGACGGGACTCGACGAACCCGTCATCCGTTTCCTCGAGGACGATGGCGAGATACTCACCTTCTTGGAGAGTGTCTATAAGCTGGCCGATGCCCACGTGCAGCGCTACCTGCAGCGCGGTTTCACCAGCCTCATGTTCTCCTTTGGCTGTACGGGCGGACAGCACCGCAGCGTCTATAGTGCCCAGCACCTGGCCGAGCACATACATTATAAATATGGTATAGAGGTGCACGTCTTCCATCGCGAGCAGGGCATTTCCACCATCTTCCCTGCCTTCCGTGCCATGATATTTGCAGCCGGATTGGGCACACGCCTCCGTCCCCTCACAGACACCATGCCCAAGGCTCTCGTCTCCGTTGCCGGAAAGCCACTCCTGCAGCATACCTTAGAGAAGCTGAAGGCTTCGGGCATCCGTGATGTCGTCATCAACGTACACCACTTTGCCGATATGATAGAGGAGTGGGTCACCCAGCATCCCATGGGCATGAACGTGTGGTTTAGCGACGAGCGCGAGGAGCTTCTCGAGACAGGCGGCGGCATCAAGCACGCCACCCATCTGCTGAAGGATGCCACGGAGGGCTTCCTCATCCACAATGTCGATATCCTCAGCAATGCCGATTTGCATGCCCTTCAGCTATTCAGTCGCGGCAAGGCGGCTACCCTTCTTGTGTCGGAGCGTGAGACCAGTCGTTATCTGCTCTTCGACGACGACATGCGACTGGTGGGTTGGACCAACGTCCAGACGGGCGAAGTGAAAAGTCCCTATCCTTCACTTCAATCCCCCAAACGACCAAACGACCAATCCCCCAATATCCTAAAATACCACAAGTACGCCTTTGCCGGCATCCACTACATGAATCCCTTGCTCTTCGCCTATTTCAGCGAATGGCCCCAGAAGAAGTTCAGCATCATCGACTTCTACCTGTCGGTTTGCAGCAGGGAACCCATCTACGGCTACCTTCAGCCCGGCCTTCGCCTCGTCGATGTCGGCAAGTACGAGTCAGCGCAGAACCTTCTTGCCGCCAATGATATAGACTCCCTTCTGAAGTGAAGAGTGAAGAGTGCTCCGCTCATTAAAAGAGCGCCTTGGTTCTAAAGAATCCGAGAAGAGTGAAGAATCTATGCGGCGCCCCTGCAAGTCATAGACGGATTCATCATATTCATTATCCATTATCAATTGTTCATTATCAATTGATTTAATCCCCGTCGGGTCGTCAAAACCGATGATGAAGTCGCCTACGATGGGCATGTGGTCCGAGGTGACCTTGTCGTTCACCACCTCGTAGCTGACCTTCTCCACACCGCCAATCGGGTCGTAGCTGATGATGTTGTCGATGACGTAGATACCGTCGCTCCAGGTCGGGGTTGTGAGGTCGGAGTGGTATGTGAAGCCGTTCTCTTGCAGATACTTGGTGAGCACGCCGCGAGCGCCTTCCATTTCAGCATCCGTACCGTCGTCGTTGAAGTCACCCGCGATGATGAGGGGCTTGTCCGTTGGTACCCATTCCTCGGCAGCAGCCTTGATGATGGGACCTGAGCCGCGCCTTGCTGCAGCTGAGAGGCCTACATGCAGGCTTGCAAAGACGTAGTTGTTGTATTCAGCCATCAGCATGCGACGGGGCTCGAAGTCCGACGTGAGCGACACCACCTTGATGGAGAGCGGCAGTTCCTTTGACAGGATGCCGATGCCGTAGCCCGTGAGGGCGCTGCAGAAGATGCCGTACATGCCCGTAGCCTCGGCCAGTTCCTTAATCTGATACTTGTAGTCCGAGCGCGAAGAGAAGACGCTGTCCACCTCCTGCAGGGCCACCACGTCGGCATTCTGGGCAGCGATGACGCGTGCCGTGCGAGCCAGGTTCAGGCCGTCCTTGTTGCCGGCACAATGCTTCACGTTGTAGCTCAGCACACGCAGCGGCAGCTTCTCGTGGTACTTGTCATAGACAGGTTCCGTGTATTCACCCTTTGCAGCGGCATCGAGATTGGCAATGTCGCTCTGGTAGATAATGTCCGCAGTACCGTTCTGCAGGTCTTCGTTCGCTTTCTCCCAAAGCTTCCGGAACGCCTGACGCTGCTCCTCGCTCAGGTTGCTGTAGTCTCCGAAGTCGGGATGTCCCACCTCGTCCATCTTCTTGGCGAGTTCGAGCTTCAGCTGGCCGCCAGGGCTCTCAAACTGAGAGATATCCACCTTCTGCGCCTTCCAGGTTTCCACAATGACCCCTTCAGTACCGATGTGCGTGTAGGGGTCTCCCACGACAGGAGTGAACATCTCTCCGTCAACACTGTTGATAGAAAACTCCCTGTTAGCATTCAATGCCAATGACCTGAGGAACAATAGCGGTTCCTCAGCATCGTCTGTCATATACGCCAGACCGTCAATCAGCGAGCCGCTGACGTACTTGCCCGTCACGTAGTTACGGATGTTGTACAGACCCTTCTCCCTGTTCACGGCCTCAATGCGGTAGATGTTGCGCGGGTCGCCGCTGTACAGCTTGTTCAGGATGAGGCTGGCACCCTCCTCGTAGGCAGGAGCGTCGGCCTTCAGGTCGGTCCAGCACCGTTTCTCCGTACCGTTGGCAAGGACAATGTTGTAGTAGCCGTTTGCCACGGTGAAGAAGTCCGACGGCTCCTCCTCGCCCGGATTGACCTTCATCAGCTTCCAACGTCCCGGATAGCCGGCTGTGGCACCGTCGCCCGGGTAGTCATCGTCACCCACGTTCTGCTTGGCGAGGCTGTTGTTCGGTCGGTCGCTGCGCAGGTAGCCCTGCACGTGTGGCGAGTGCTCCGATTCGCTGTTGGTCATGAAGAAGCGTCCCAGACCGTCTTCCAGGTCGGTGAGAGTGTATCCGATGGGGTCGTTGCTGAAGACGATGTCAGATTCCATGGGATTCGTATTCATGTTGCCCAGATACATGCCGTTCTCCTTGTTGACGAACGCCCACTGTCCCTTCTCGCCTGCCTCTTCGGCAGTCCAGATGAAGCCGTCGCACTCCTTGTCCAGGTCGGCCCAATAGACATACTGGTCGCCCCATTTTATTTTGAAGTTGTCCTGCTGGCAGGCCATAGCCTTGGGCAGACCCGTGCTGTTGCCCTTGAACGTCTTACGGTCGCTGACGATGTAGTACTCCTCGCCATCCTTAATCTCGCTCAGGAAGTGGACGTATGGATTGCCCGTAGAGCCGTCCACCTCGTAGATTTGCCAGCGCCCTGGGTAGCCAGCCGTGGCACCGTCGCCCGGGTAGTCATCGTCGCCCACGCTCTGCTTGGCGAGGCTGTTGTTCGGTCGGTCGCTGCGCAGGTAGCCCTGCACGTGTGGCGAGTGGGAGTTGTCGCTACTGGTCATGTAGAAGCGTCCCAGACCGTCGTCCAGGTCCGTGAGCGTATAGCCGATGGGGGTGGGGGAGAAGAGCACGTCGTCGTCGTAGCTGTTCTTCACGCCTATATATTCGCCTTTGACCTTGTTCTTGAAGGCCCACTGGTCGTCGCCCACCTTCTCGGCAATCCACTGGAAACCTTCCTCCTCCTCGTCGAAGTCGCCCCAATAGACGAAGAAGATACCATCCGAGGGTTTGTCCCAGCTGATTTTGTAGCTGTCCAGCTTGTAGGACATACCCTTCGGCTTCCCCGTGTTGTTACCCGCATACTTCGTGCGGTCGCTGATGAGGAAATACGCCTTGCCGTCCATCAGTTCGTCGGCATAGAGCACACGTTTGTAACCATCAATGAGGTCTTGGGCTTTCATCCCAGTCGCTGCCATCATCGCTGCGAAGAATAGCAGCAGGAAAGATTTCAAAGTTTTCATATTGGTCGTTTAGTTGTTTAGTCGTTTCGCCTGCAAAGTTACGAATAAGTGAGCGGAATACAAAATCTCAGGGCAATTTTTTACGAGAATGGTATATTGCATTAGAAAAATCAATAAATCAATTGTCAATTTCGGGTAGCTCCAGACGCGAGTCTCGCGTTTATATAATGTATTCTTTATATATTATTAAAAATTAATAATGTATTAATTACTATTATTCAACTTTTGCCCCACTCCAAACCCCCAAGCCATACGGAATTGATAATTGATAAATTGATTTTGTCCAACTTGGACAAAAAATCAGTTTTTTGACCCAAAATTTGGAGAACGGATGAATTCTGTCGTATCTTTGCACCGTCGGACGTCGAATGATGGCCCAATGACAATCCCCTCCTTCTACGAAGGAGCCACATTGGAACCCCTCTGTTCCCGCTCTGGTCCACCTCTGTCCGCGCTCTGTAACATAGTCTAAGATAG
>JAILRU010000009.1 GCA_024697945.1 Bacteroidaceae bacterium | reverse complement strand
TTGGAAATGCTCGTCAAGATTCTCCGCAACCAGATTACCGAATATGGGAAGACCAACCAGATAGCCTCGAAGAAATTCCAAGAAATGCTGGAGGCAACCATCAAGGAGTACCACGAAAGACGCAAGTTCCTATCTGAACAGGAAGCCAGCGCAACGCAGGAAGAGACAGCTGAAAGCATCATTCAAAAAGCGACGGAGCAAGCCCTGAATATCCTCAAAGGGATGCAAGCCGACAGGGAGAGCTTCCGCAAATTGGGCCTTACATTCGAGGAGAAAGCATTCTATGACATTCTGATTCATCTGAGGGACAAAAACAACTTCGTCTATGGCGAAGACAAAGAGATAGACGGCATAGTAGTCAATGAGAAATGCAAAAGTTTAGCCTGCAAGATACGCGAGATAATCGATGCCAAGTCGTCATTTACTGATTGGCTAAACAATGATAGGGTAAGGGAACAACTGAAGTTGGATATCAAAATTTGCCTTGTGAAGAACGGCTATCCCCCACAATACACTCCTGAGGTGTTCCGTGAAGTGATGGAGCAGGTTGAGAATTTCAAGGAGAATGATGTTGTTCCTACACACAAAAACAACCTTCCTTATAATACGAATGAAGATGAGGGCACTATGCCTCTGGCTGCAGAAGACTACGAGTGCTATCGTTGGAATAATGCGTCAAGCCCATTTGGCAAAGGTAAAACAATCCTCGTTGGATGCTACAAAGACAAGAAACATCTTGACTGGATACAGAAACAAGGTATCTACAATATCCGACTTGGGAAAAGAAAAGGCTCAATGAGTGGAGAATCGGAGATGTTTGAGAGGACTTCGCATCTAGTGCTTTACGATTTGAAAAATCCCGACAAACAGATGGTTTATAGCATTGAATCGTGCGAGGAATTGAGTGGTGAACAAATGAAAGCAATAGGTTATCCCACAAAGAATCCAGGCAAGAAGTATATGACGTTCAAGATAGTGGAATCATCATTGAACGCGCAAGACCATAATAACCAGAGTTTGATAGATCAAATATCAAAAGACCACCCCGAACACGAAAAGGGTGCTCCCGTGTTCTTGGTAATGGACGCATAGATTTAACCCAAATCGGTCGTTAGGATTTTGTCCGATTGGTATTTGTTTCGAGCGGATTGGCCGCACCGCTGGTGCAGGCGTAACTGGTACAAGCTCCTGTGGAGCGCGTAAAGCTGATTTGTGTGTGGCAAATCAAGACTGGATTATGGACTCATGATATCGAACGTTACTCAAGGTGAGAGCAGAGCAAGCTTGCTTGCTTTGCCAAACCCTGGTAACGTCAGGGGACATAAAGAAATGCTGATATGGCATGAATAGAACTATAAAGGGGGCATTATAACGAATAGTCGGTCTAATGACCGATTGGGGTTTAACAACCCCTCATCTTATTAAGTATATAACCTACTAAATCTCGTGCAGCCGAAAATAATCAACGATCATATTGATGTACGTCACTTGCTCAGACTATAGGGCTTTGTTTCTGATTGTTGGAAGAGTTTCTTGTTGGGTCTGCTACCCATGTCGAACTCAAGAGTGCCTCCCTGCATCAGCATATCGTATGTGACGTATGCCTGGTTGTACGCCATGCCGTTCCAACGCACCTGTTGAATATAACGATTCTTGTCGCTAACTTTTGGTGCTTTTATCTCGAGGTATCTGCCACTGCCCATGCGCACTTTCATGTAGGGCAGGTATGGAGCACCAATAACATACTGTCCGCTGCCTGGACAGACGGGGTAAAACCCCATAGCGCTGAAAACGTACCATGCCGACATCTGACCGCAGTCATCGTTGCCACATAGACCGTCGATATGGTTGCGGTACATCTTATTCATCACCTCGCGCACCCAGTACTGCGTCTTCCACGGTTGTGAGGTCCACATGTAGAGATAGGGAATATGATGGGACGGCTCGTTGCCGTGTACATATCCGCCTAACATCCCCTCGCAGGTGACATCCTCGGTCTCAGCGAAGAACTCGTCAGGCACATGCATGGTGAAGAGGGTGTCCAGTTTGCGTACAAAGGCCTTCTCTCCTCCCATCAGCTTCATCATTCCGTTCACATCGTGCGGCACATAGAAACTATAGTTCCACGCATTGCCTTCAATCAAGCCCTCGCCACTAGTGGAAAGCAACGAATAGGGGGTCTTCCAGCTGCCATCGCTGTAACGAGCGCGGACAAAGCCGTCCTTATACACATTGCGGTAACTCAACGCCCTCTGACGATAGCTCTCTCGCACAGAATCTTCATAGGCTTTCGCCTCGGGCAGAAAATACCCCAGATGTTTCTCCATCGCCCAATAGACGCACCAGTCCTCATAAGCGTTCTCGAGTGTGACGGAAGTCCCGTTGCGACTCTTGTCGAAAGGCACATAGCCCTGTTCTTTGTATAGACCGGTAAAGTCGTAGTAGTCCACATTAGAGGTGGAGAGGATGGAATGCATGGTTTCAATTTTTTGCTTAATGTCGGCATGGAGCGTGTTGACGGCGGCATCCACCATAACGGAAACACCATGATAGCCTATCATGCACCAGTTCTCGCCGCCGTGATGGCTCCATACGGGCAGCATGTGCTGCTGACTGCGCAGAAAATGCTGGTAGAGGGAGTATGCCAGGTCGCGACTGAGGGTGGTGTCGGTGAGGTTGATGAGGGGGTGCAGAGCACGATAAGTGTCCCACAACGAGAAA
>JAILRU010000008.1 GCA_024697945.1 Bacteroidaceae bacterium | reverse complement strand
ATTGCCCGAAGGGTTCGTGGCGAGGTAGTCCTTCAACGTTTCGCCATCCACATATTCCATTACGATGAAAAGACCCTCTATATCTCCCTTTAAGGGAGACTTTTTATTCTCCCCCTTAAGGGGGATTGAGAGGGTCTCCATGCCCGTGGTCTTCACGATGGACGGATGTCCCGGCACCTGTGCCCGCAGCAACAATTCGCACTCCTTGCGCAGCATCTCCTGGAATGCCGGCTGGCCTTCCTCCTCGGGCAGCAAGCCTTTCAGCAGCCACCACCGCCCGCGACGCTTGCCTTTTAATAATATATTATGTGAAGTGCGTCGCAACTCCGTCACCTCCGTGAATTCCTGGGTCACGCCCTCGAAGTCCCCAGAGAAAAACCCACTTGTTGAATCTCTATCTAATATACGATCTGACAATTTACGATCTACAATTTTCAATTAACAACCAACAATTGATAATTATTTTCACTTTTTCAACTTTTCACCTTGAGGGGTGAGGCTTTTAGTCTTCAATCACCTCGAAATGCACTCCGCCCGACCTGACGCCTGCCACATACGAGACGGGAGGCTGCCCCTCGTGTACGAGGTTGCCCAGATAGAGCGGTTCACCCTCGATGATGACAGCAGCCTCGAAGGTGTCGCCTACGGAAAGCTTCGAGTTCTCCACCTGGCGGATGATGAAGCAGGCATTGCCCAGATGCTCCACGATGCAGACACGGTCTGGGAGCCAAGTGATACGAAGGAAGAGTCCCTTTGCCAGACGCTTGCCGTCAATATGTCGCGAGAGGACACGACCGCTGCTGTCATGTCCGTCAGCCATCGAGAACGTGGCATAATCCTTGAAGCCCAGGAAGTGAGCCAACACGTCGAGCGTACCCCGTCTGGTTTTGATGTCGCCGTCACCATAGAAACCCCAGATGCGCTTCAGGGTATTCACACCCACTGTCTGATGCTCCTGCTGCTCAATCAGTTCAGACAGCCACACAAAGTCCTGTGGCTCGACAAGCGTCCTGCCCACCTTCTTCTCAATGGCTTTGCAAAGTAACTCATTCTCCATTTTCTGCCTCTTCTTTCATGTTTTACGCTGCAAAATTACCACAAAATCCCGACATCGCCAAACATTTCCACGCAGATAAGCCAAAGTGGACGAAAGTGGATGAGAATAGATATATTATTTGTTCGAAGCAATCAGACAATTAGTCCCTTCCAGAGATTGTCTAAAAATTCAAGAGCAGGAAAAACCTCCACGTCATTCATCTTACGCCTGTACTTGTCAAGCGACACAACAATTAGACGTGCATCGGGATATTCCTCGCTGAAAGCCTTCAAGCCTCGGGTATGTCTTGACTTCGCTTCGTCGGAAGACTTAATTTCAATAGCCAATCTTCCCTCGCCAATGACAGCATCTACCTCATATCCACTGGCACTTCGCCAATACGAAAGGCGCTCCTCCACATGGTTATACCCTATATAGGCTATCAGTTCCTGAATAATGAAATGCTCGAATGCGTGTTCGAAGTCATCAGAACCTGGAGTCAGATTTCTGCAATGCCTTAAATAATTTGCCACCCCGACATCAAACAGGTAGAACTTAGGCGTACTCAATGCCTTTCGTTTCCTTGTTGCCACGAAAGCAGGCAATAGATAACCGACCAGCGTGTCCTCCAATATTGTAAAGTATTCTTTTACTGTGCGGTAATCTATGCCGCAGTCTTGGGCAATGTTCTTGTAAACGAGCATCTCACCGTCGCATCGGGCTGCAACCTCCAAAAAGCGGGAAAAAGTCTGCAAGTTTCTTGTCAGTGCTTCCTCTCTGATTTCCTCGCTCAGATAGACACCAATATATCCCCGCAGTCTTTCCCAAGGATTCTGAACCATATAGTGACGGGGAATCATTCCATTATTAACAGCTCTGACCAGATTGAAGTCAGGGATTTCTGCACTTACAAGCGGATACATCTGTTCTCTCGTGGCCCTTCCACCCAGCAGATTCGTTCCAAGCCGCTTCAGTTTTCTCGCACTGGAACCGCTCAATATGAAACGGATATTCTTTCGCTGAATGAGTGAATGCACCTCGTCTAACAGTTGGGGCAACTTCTGTATCTCATCAATGATGACCGTGTCACCCTCGCCATAGTCCTCTAATTCCTCCGATAAGATTTCAGGGCGACGAAGTAGCCGCTCAAATTCAGATGGACGCAACAAGTCATAGACTCTACAATTGGGGTATTGAGAGGTTAGCCATGTCGTCTTCCCTACCTGGCGGGCTCCCCATAGAAATGCGCTGTCATTGTACTCGCTTTCAATGCTTAAAATTCTTTTATACATACATCCAACTGTCGTTTTATCATGATATAACTACATTATCATGCTGCAAAATTACGACTTTATTTATAAACAGCCAAATCTTTTCAGATGTTTTTCAGAAGAACATGTCATTAGATTAAGACATACTCGTAAATACGGCAAAAGGTTATCCCCAATACCATCAGAAAGCGTAGACGAAGTAAGTAGTCCACGTTTTTTTGTACATTAATGCCAAAAACCGCCTATAAGCCAGCCTTCAATGCACAACAGATATAAGTGGGATACCAAGCACTGCCGAAATCCTCGCAAGCGTTGAAAGCGTGAAGTTATGCCCTCCACTTAACCAGCGGGATACGGCAGCACAAGATGTTCCTGTGCGCTTGGCAAGTTCCTTCTTCGTGATGCCCTGCTTCTGCAGTGCATCGTCAATCACATCTGAGATATTGAAAGACCATTCCATTTGCAGTCTTTCGTCTTTCGGGGTCTCTGCCAAAACCTCACGAAAAAGTTTTGCACCGTTCATGTCCTTTTTCATAAGTCATACTCCTTTCCTTCTACTCCAACAATCTCGGTCTTCTCAATCCGTACGACACCAGTGTTAATGTCGGCTTTCAAAAGAGCATCAAGTTTTTGAAGACTGATCACATAGCCATTCAAATCTTGGCACTCTTCATAGGTTTTCGAGTTCTTAACACCGCCATTGCCGACTATCAATACACTGTCTGACATACGAAGACAATACAGACGCAGCGAGTTCTTGAATACAGGCAAAGCCGCGACGTTATCCTTCATTTTCCCCTCTGGACGAAAACGACGCTCAAGAAATGCACCAGCATTCATCATCAATTCAATTTGGTTCAGGATGGCGCGAAGGTCTTTGTTCCTAACAGCATCATCGCGGAATTTCTCCACGAACTTGTCAAATTCAGATTGACTTTCACCATCGAAGATGATTGTGAACAATCCCGTGCTTTCGGTTTGTTCCAAGTTTAGAATCTTTGCTTTTGCCATACTTATGAACTTTAATTTAATGATGCAAAGGTACGCAATTAATTTAATATATTTACCTTATAAGGCAAATAATTTAAGATTTTCCTTTATTTTTAACATTTTTGATGTTTAATGCCCCCAAAACAGCAGTAAAGTCCAAGGATGATTACGTCGTTTAGGCGTGTTTTTTTACTCGTAAATGCGGCAAAAGGTTATCCCCAATTCAACAGACTTCCGTACCAAAGCTCGCACACAAGTCAAAGTGGACGAAAATTTACGTGTTTTTCGGAAAAATCCACCATTTTTTGTGTAAAATAATGTTAAAATCTGGACTTTAATGTCACAATGTCACACCTTAATCTAATGAATTTCAACGAGTATGACATTGTGACATTAAAAATACAAAAAAATATATTGAAATGGATTTATAATATCGCAGAGAGTAGCCCTTTCGTTCCAACGTTATATTCCTGTGCGTAGAAAATATTTTTACTCTGCGCAGGAAATATTTTTCCTGTGCGCTGCAATAAAAGTTTAAGAGGTTTAAGGGGGTTAAGACAGACTTATGAAAACCACCCTTTCGCCATACTTTCGTGCAAAATCCCGACATCGCCAAACATTTCCTTCCTCAAAGCGCAAAGTGGACGGAAGTGGATGGGATTTTCGTTTGTTGGATGAAGAATAAATGTTATATTTGCAAGGTCTAAACCTTGAAATACAACTAAAACTATAATTAAATCATATATTAACCTAATGCAATATTTTATGAAAAAGTATTCTCTCTCCCTTGCTTTTCTGGCGCTGTTCTGTTGGAGCAGCCAACCAGCATCCTCGCAAGTTTCAAACGACAATGAGGATGGCGTGAACAAAGTTGACCAACGCTTTGCCAAAAGCTTTGTGCCTGGGCAGGTGCTGGTAAAAATGAAGGATGGATCACCTGCCAGTGTGCGTCGCAATGCTCGTGGAAAGTTCCAAAGCGCAGGCATCAGCAACCTCGACAAAGTGCTTCAAGAGTTTGGCGTAGAAGAAATGGAGCAGTTGCTGCCTCGTGCCAAAGCTTCCAGAACACCGCGCCGTGCTAAGGCATACAACGGCGACATTATTGAGGAGCGTGACCTGACACAACTATACAGAATTATCCTTCCAGAGGAGAAAGCTGGCCAAACCTTGCAAATGGTAGAGAAACTGGAGACGCTTGGTGAGGTGGAATTTGCTGAGCCTAACTATAAACTGTACCTGATGGATGCTACTATTGCAAGTCTTTTTAACAGCAATCCTTTTGTTTACCAGCAATGGTATCTGGATGCATACGGTGTAAAGCAATTGTGGAACAAGCCTATCATCAATCCGAAGCGTCCTGTCATTGCCATCATCGACACTGGTGTAGATATGACGCACCCAGACCTCGTGGATAACCTATGGACAAACACAGCTGAGGCAGAGGGAGAGGAAGGCTACGATAACGATGGCAATGGTTTCAATAGCGATGTGCATGGTTGGGACTTTGTGAACAACACACCCAATGTGCGTGACTTCAATATGCATGGCACCCATGTGGCAGGTATCGCAGCAGCGGCTAATAATGGTATAGGTATTATTGGTGCCAATCCACAGGCACTCATCATGCCAGTCTCTGTGATGCAGAGCGACGGCACAGGCGACGTTGCTACCATCGTCAAAGGCATCAATTACGCAACGCAGAATGGGGCTGACATACTCAATCTTTCGCTGGGCACTTATGCCAATAGCCGTGCTATGCGCCAATCTTTGGAGCGTGCCTATCAGAGTGCTGTAATTGTCGCTGCTGCGGGTAATGATGGCAGATGTGTAAACAGCTCTCACTTTCATTACCCTATCCCCGCTCCTGCATTCCCAGCCGCTTATTCGTTTGTGCTTGGTGTACAGGCTACTCAGCAGAATGGTAGTCTTGCCGGATTTAGCAATTTCGATGATGACGGAAATACCTTTTCTGCTGTAACGACTCTGCAAGACCCTGATGGCTTTAATTATGAACTTATGGCTCCTGGTGCTAACATCCTTAGCACTATCCCTGGTGGAAAATACAAAGTGTTAAATGGTACTTCAATGGCATCTCCATTAGTGGCTGGTGCTATCTCTGCATTAAAAATGGTGAAGCAATATGATACACAGGAGATCCTTTGGGGCGACCTGTTGCATACTAATAATATTGCAGAAGCATACGCAGTGACCAAGCGTCCTGCAGAGCTGGATATGTTGAATATGCAAATGCGTAATCGCAAGGAATTAGTTGACGAAACAGAAGAAGACTATAGTGGTGACCATGAGATTGATGCTGGCGAGACGGTCAGCATATATCCTGTTATTCGTACTACTTTTGGTGAGGCCAGCAACATCAAGATGCATTTGGAAATGGGCGATGAGTTCGAAGATCCAAATACGGTAGAAATACTGACAGGTGAAGTGGATTTCGGTATGCATCTCGATGCATATGGTAAGGGAGTTTCCCTGAATCCTATGCAAGTGAAAATTGCTGATAATATTGCTGATGGTCGCCATATTAAATTGAAGCTGGTGGCTACCTGCGACGAATCAGAAGAAACCTATGAATGGCCGTTTACTGTAGTGGTTACTAATATGGTGAAGATCAGTGGTATTATTACTGAAGATAGAACTCTGACAGCTGATCATGTCTATTATGTGAATGACGACTTAGGAGTTATGGAAGGTATTACTCTGACTATTGAGCCGGGTACGTGCTTGAAATTTGCAGAAGGCAAGGGGTTTCGTGTGGATGGAAAGTTGGTGGCTGTGGGTAATGTAGGTAATCCAATTATATTTACAAGCAAATCTCCGACGTGGTATTGGAATGGAATTTGTGCATCAGATACTATTTTTTATGCGACATGTGAGAATGTTAAAGTAACTGGTAACAATACAATTGCATTATTTAAGAATAGTATTCTCCGTAATTTCATTGGCGGTGGTTGGAGATATTATAGTCTGTTCCCCGAGTGCTATTATAGTAATATAATTGATTGTACTGATATTCTTTTTGGAAAAGATGAATATGCCGATAAACCAAAATTGTTTGATGGGGATCATAATAATATTGTGAATAATTTATTAGGGAATTATGTTTTTGTTTCTGGAACATTTCCAGAATGGTCAGATCTTAGACATTCCAATTATATGAACAATTTTATGCCATCTTTCCCGTACTCATTAGGAATTATATCTGTAGAAATGCGCATTGATAAATCTGAGGCTCCTTCGTATTTAGGAACTTCAAAGGAAAGTAATATCAGACCTTATATATATGAAATCGGAAATTCTCATGAGGAATTCGGAAGTACATTTGTTCAAACTGATCTTAGTAACATGCTTACCGAACCTATCAGCGAAGCTCACGGCATTGTCTGGAAAATCTGTGTAAATGGCAAGGATGCACAGGATGAATATGAGGATTTGGCTCCGCTCGGTGTCGGTAAGCATAAGTTTGAGGTCTATTTCAACCGCCCAATGAATAAGGAAGTAGCTCCGCAAATTTCGTTTGGTGTTCGTGATCCATACACTCAGAATGCTGTTGCAGAGGAAGGAAGCTGGAACGAGGAAGGCACGATCTACACAGCCTATAAGACCATTGATGGTAAGACTAAGAGCGACGGTGTGAACCGCATTTATGTGTGGGGCGCAGAGGACAACGAGTATTTTGAGATTCCATACGAGAAGACACGCTTCAATATGATAATTAAAGCCGCAGGTAGTATGGCAACGGGCTTTGCTGCCGAAGCTGGTATGGGCAAGGTAAACCTGATGTGGAACAACGATGAGAATGACTTCGACGATGCAATGGGATTCAATATTTATCGCTATACTGAAGAAGAAAAATTGATGCCAGTACGTGATGAATGGGGCAACGAGGTTTGGGGCTATGACGAGAACGGTAATTGGATTCGCAAGGAAACCATGCAAACCGTCAGGGACACCGTTTGCTTGAATCGCGAAATAGTGGATATTGAAACCACAGCATTTACCGACTATGATGTAACACCTGGCCAAACCTACTACTATTATTATAAGGTATTGAGCACCGACCTGCAGGAATACGATGTATCGAATGTCGTAGCCGCCACACCGCTGACGGCAACTCTTGGCGATGCCAACGGCAGCGGCGATGTGGATGTGGCAGATGTAATTACTACCGTGAACCAAATCACTGGTATGGAGCCGAAGCCCTTCATCTTTGAAGCTGCTGATGTGAATGTGGATAAGATGATAGATGTGCTCGACGTGATAGGCATCATTCAGAAGATTCTCAACCCAGGTGCTAACACCCTCGCTATGAGCGAAGCTGAGGCCACCTACACCATTGAGGACGGTACGCTCTATGTGGAAAGTCCAGTGGCTTTGGCGGGCGTTCAGGTACAGCTGAGCGGCACTTCGTGCCTAAATGATAATGGAGAAACGATAAATGATAAATATACTGTTGCTGCCGACCTTGACGGGTTTGAGCATACTTCGGCTTGGCTGTCGGATAACGATTATCTGTTCCTTGCCTATAACATGAACGGCAAGACGCTGACTCCTGGAAAGCACGCGTTGCTGCACATTGGCGATGCCATGATTGCTCAGATACGTCTGTCTGATGCTAACGGACACAATATTCTGGTTAATGGCGACGATGCCACTAAGGTAAACCGTATGGCTTCTGATGTGATGACCATTCCCGGCATTTACGACATGCAGGGCCGCAAGCTCTCTGGCAATACCAATGATGTGAAGCTCCCGAAGGGCGTTTATATCATTAACGGACAGAAGGTAGTCCGTTAAGGAATTGATAATTGACAATTGATAATTGATAATTATTTATTGCCGATGAAACGTACAGATTATATTATATTGGCTCTGCTCCTGTGCTTTGGCATGGGAGCGAGGGCAGACAATGTGGTTAGCATTGGGTCTGTAGAAGGAGCACCAGGCGAGGAGGTGACGGTAAGTGTCGGACTCACGAACACAGATGCACTGTCGTCTCTGCAACTGAGCATTCCTTGGGACGAGAACCTAACATTGGTGGAAGGCTCGGCACAAGTGGGTAGCCGCTGTGCTGGTCATGCTGCAAATGTGGGCGTGAAAGACGGCGTCCTTCAGGTTGTTGTCTATTCACTATCGATGCAAACGATAGCCCCAGGCAGCGGTGACGTGGCTACGTTCCGCATTAAGTTAGCGGGTGAGCCTGTAAGCATAACATTGCAATCCACAAAGACTGTGCTGACAGACGGGAACGGGAACACCGTTAACGGTAGCTGTCAGAGCGGCACTGCGACCATCCGTTGTGCAAAGGCACAGTTCGACACAGACGAGATAGACTTCGGCAGAGTGCCTATCCGCAGCACATATACACGAGAGGTGGCAGTGACCAATGTGGGAAATGCGAATCTGGTGGTAAGCAGTCTTGAGTTCTCGGACGTGAATGTCTTTTCCTCCACAACGCAACTGCCCAAGACAATTACCCCAGGCTCAACGGCAAATATTAACGTGACCTTTGCCCCAACAGAGCGAGGCGCGATTGAGCGACAGCTGCGCATCGTCAGCAATAGCAGTACACGTAACCGTGCCATCAAACTGAAGGCCCTGCCATACGCTGTGAACGAACTTCATATAGGGGATGCTTCCGGCATCAGCGATGAAGAGGTGACCATCAGCATGCGGATGAACAACATGGATGACATCAGTGGCTATCAGATAGAGTTCCAATTGCCGAACTCATTGCAGTATGTGGACGGGAGCTTTGCCGTTAACGACAATCGCAAGCAGGACCATACCGGTGCAGCCTCGATAGTTGATGGGACGTTGCGTCTGTTGGCCTATTCGCCATCAGGCAAGCCATTGAAGGGGAACGACGGAGAGATTGGAACGTTCCGCGTGAAGTTGGTTGGCAGTAACAGCGTGTACCTCGAACCGGTGAAGACCGTATTGTCGGCTACCATCAACAATAAGGTAGAGAATGTGGTGAGTGATGTGTATGGAGGCCAAGTGTCTATCCAGTATCCTGCTATCTCGACAGATGGTGAGATAGACTTCGGTGCTGTCTCCGTAACAGAAGAGTGCAAGCGGACATTCTCCATCAACAATTATGGTAGCGCACCGCTGACAATCAGTCGCATCGTATTCAACAATGAGTATCTTTCCGTGGAAGAGGCTATGCCATTGGTCATTCAAAGTTGGCAGAGCAGCAACGTAACAGTTGTCTATAGCAGCACGGAACAGACAGCATTCGAGGCTAAGATGCAGATTTACAGCAACGACCCGGACAGACGCCTGCATGAGGTGAATGTGAGGGGTAGTCGATTCGCGCCAAACTACCTGAGTATGCAGATTCCCGATGTCTTTGAGGATGAAACTGTAAAGATGAACTTGTCTGTCAACACATACGATGATGTGACGGGCCTACAGTTTGATATGGAATACCCGAACAGTGTGTATGAACCGTTCGACGATAATATCTATCTGGCGGAACGCGCGAAGAGGATGACTGTAAGTTCGCGACAAATGAGCCCCAATACAATTCGCTATGTATGCTACTTCCTGGGTGGTGGCGGCATAGCTGCAGGCGAGGGCGAAGTCATGAGCATCGGCCTGAAACCTGTAGCAGAAGTTACGCCAGTGGGTACATACACAGTAAGCATCAAGAATGTGAAACTGGGTACAGCAGAATTGGCGGACAAGTATGCCGGCAGTGATGTGTCGGGAACTTTCCAAGTGAAGAAACACAATCCCGTCACCATTACGGCTAAGAGCTATACGCGACTTTATGGCGATGCGAACCCAACGTTTGAATACACCTCTGAGGGCGCGGCTGTGGTAGGGCAACCTGAATTCAGCTGCGAGGCGACTGTCACTTCTCCTGTAGGGGTTTATCCGATTCACATCACAAAGGGTTCTGTCACAAACGAAGAGGATACCTATGTGGATGGAACGTTAACCATCACACAGGCTCCGTTGACAATAGCCGCAGGAACCTATACCAAGAAGCAGGGTGAAGAGAATCCTGAGTTCGTCCTGTCGTATGAAGGTTTCAAGAACAATGAGACGAAAGATGTATTGACGAAGCAGGCTAAGGTGGTTTGCGAGGCAATTGCCAGCAGCGCTCCAGGTGAGTATTCTGTAACGGTATCTGGTGCCGAAGCTCAGAACTACGAAATCAGTTACGTTAGCGGCAAACTGATAGTGACGAATGCTGATCCTGTGACTGTAACGGCAAACAGCTATACGATAGTCTATGGCGATGCCATTCCTGAGTTCGGATATACCTCTACTGGTGCGACCCTTGACGGAACTCCGACTATCAGTTGCGAAGCCACATCAGCTTCACCTGTCGGCACCTATCCCATAGTCATCAGCAAGGGAAGTGTTACCAACTATAACGACAGCTATGTGAATGGAACACTCACCATTACGAAGGCTCCGTTGACGATAGCTGCAGGAACCTATACCAAGAAGCAGTATGACCCAATGCCTGAGTTCGTGGTTTCTTACGAAGGTTTCAAGAATAACGAGACAAAGGATGTACTGACCAAACAGCCAACAGTGAACTGCGAAGCAAACGAGGACAGCGCACCAGGTGTGTACGACGTCGTGGTGAGTGGCGCTGAGGCGGAGAACTACGAAATCAAGTACGTCGCTGGTAAGTTGACCGTCACGGAACCTGATTCCTATACCTTGACCTACATCGTCGATGGTGAGGTATATCAGAGTTTCACTATCAAGTACAGGGAAAGTATTGTTCCTTTAGAGGCACCGACCAAGGAAGGTTATACATTTAGCGGCTGGAGTGAGATTCCTGCGACAATGCCAGCGCATGATGTGGAGGTGACAGGTTCGTTCTCTGTCAATTCCTATACCTTGACGTATAAGGTAGATGGAGAGGTTTATAAGACAACAACAGTGGTATATGGTACAGCTCTAACTCCTGAAGCAGAGCCGACAAAGGAAGGATATACCTTCAGCGGGTGGAGCGAGATTCCTGCGACTATGCCAGCGCATGATGTAGAGGTAACAGGAACTTTCTCTGTCAATTCTTATACCTTGACGTATAAGGTAGATGGAGAGGTTTATAAGACAACAACAGTGGTATTTGGTACAGCATTGACTCCTGAAGCAGAACCGACTAAGGAAGGATATACCTTCAGCGGGTGGAGCGAGATTCCTGCGACTATGCCAGCGCATGATGTAGAGGTAACAGGAACTTTCTCTGTCAATTCTTATACCTTGACGTATAAGGTAGATGGAGAGGTCTATAAGACATCAACAGTGGTATTTGGTACTGCATTGACTCCTGAAGCAGAGCCGACAAAGGAAGGATATACCTTCAGCGGGTGGAGCGAGATTCCTGCGACTATGCCAGCGCATGATGTAGAGGTGACAGGTACATTCACGGTGAATAAATATACTGTTACTTTCATGTATGGCGACGAGGTGCTGACTACGATAGAGGTAGAGTATGGTGCAGAAATACCTTTGCCCGAATCGTTGGACAGCGACCGCTACATACTGATAGAATGGTTGGATGTTCCAGAGACAATGCCAGCTCACGATGTTGTTATCTATGCCGACTTCGTGGATGGCATCAGCAGGATTGCCGAAGATAGCGAATGTCAGATATACGACCAACAGGGCAAATGCCTCAGTCGTCTCGTTCGCGGTATCAACATCATCCGCTACTCTGATGGAACGACAAAAAAAGTTTTGATTAAATAAAGACCCCCTCTAACTCCTCCTTAATGGGGAGAAGATTTGCTTGAACACGGCAGCGATGACTTCAAAAAGAGGTTTGTCGCTGCCTTAATTTTTGCTCATTAGACTCTGATTTTATGAACATATGTTCGTGGGCCAACGAACATATGTTTCCTTGCCCTATGAACATATGTTATTTGCCTTACGAACATATAGTTCGTAGACACTTTAGTGCTACGGCGCAAATGTAGTTGCGGAGCATTTTTATAGCTTCGTTGGTTCGGAGATGCCATACTCTAGCCAGCTTCTAGGCAGCAATCACTCTGCTTATAGGCTGCTTCTAAGCTTACTCATGAGTATAGGTAGAAGCAGCCTGAAGCGAGGCTACAATATGGCTGCACTATGGGAAGAGCGGGAGAAGGATGATGGGAGAGCGACCTTCTTTCAGTGTTTCAACAACATCCTTGACGATGAGAAGGTTGCGATATTCGTCTTCTGCTATTTGTTGTGTAACCTTAGCAAACGAGAGGTCTTCATTACTGATAAGTCTGAAGGGAGTAAAACGAGGAACCAACAGACGTTGGAAGGACTGAGTTTGCATTTGTGCCTTTGCATCTGCGCTGTATCTGATGGGCCCACATTGCATAAAGATGATAGGCTGATGTCCATCCTTCCGAATAGGTGTTGCCGTCAGTCCATAGACATATTGGGCATTGACGGCTTTCAGAATTTGTTCAAAGTTTACCGCTGAGACATGATGGCACTCATCGGCAATGACCATTCCATAGTTTTTGACAAAAGACTTTACCTCATTATCCGAAACACACGACTGCATCAATGCGATGTCGATGATGCCATGCAGTTTGTTTCCCGTTGAAGAAAGTGTGCCAATGGGCGAAAGACTTTTCTTTCGTCTGCGCTTACCCTCTTCAACTTCTGGAATCTCATTGATAACCAAGAACTGCTCCAACCTCTTAACCCATTGGTCGAGCAATGCCTTGGTATGTACAAGTATCAGCGTGTTGACACCATGCTTGGCTATCAAGCCGATGGCGGCAACCGTTTTACCAAAAGCCGTTGTCGCTGAAAGAACACCAGTATTGCTGGAGGTCAAAGCCTCGACAGCCTCTTGTTGGTTTTTGCGCAGCTCTCCATTGAAATGTACGGAAATACTCTTGCCATGATTTGTTTCATCACCAAAACGAAATGCTACACTTTTTTCTTTAAGGAATGCGACAACTGCATCCTCGCATCCACGAGGTAACGCCAGATATTCTTCCGTCAGTTCTGCGCATGAGATGATTCTTGGCGTGGAATATGTTGACAGACGCAATGCCTGTTTACTATAGAACTCAGGATTTCGGAACGAGGCAATGCGTCTTAGATGGTTGAGCACTTTTGATGAAAGTTGACTCAATGGGATGTAAAGCATGTTTGACCTTGAGATGACAATCTCTGAAGCAAAGTCGATCCGTTCAATTTTGTTCGCAACGGGCATTTCCCACGGTTTGCTCTCACTGGTCTTTGACAAATTTCCGAGTGGCATTGTATTCGCATTCTGCTTCAAAAGTTCTTCAAGAGCTTGCTCAGAAAGCTTATCCACATTAAGTAGATACTGCCATTGGTCTGGATATGGCTCAAAGAACTCATTCACAAATACACTATTGCCATTCTTTCGGGCATTACCCTGCAGAGGAAGTGCTACCAAGTTGCCAAGTCCTCCTTCCGGCATCGTATCTTGATTTGGAAAGAAACGGTCGTATGATTTGAAACTGATTTTCCCGTTTCTGCTCATCGCCTCAGTAAGTATGGCATTGCCAAGTCTTCGAGCCTTAACCCGCATTGCAGCTGCATAAAAATCCATTGTTAAAGATTGTTTCAATTCTGCCGTTATTTGGTCTTATTCTGGGAGGTTTTCCATTTTTTTGGCTAAAAAATCATAAACGGAATGCTTGCCCGCAAAAAACGTGGATTGTGGTACCCCCGGCCGCTTGGCCGTCTCGGGAAATGGTTGTACCTTTGCAGCCATGCAGATTACGAAGAAGAAAAGCTTTACCCGACAGGAGGACGGCACCTACCTCGGACATGACGT
>JAILRU010000001.1 GCA_024697945.1 Bacteroidaceae bacterium | reverse complement strand
CTTAAATCTTATCATTGTTCCTACTTCCCATTCAAACGGATACGAGCTGGGTACAAGAGGTTGGTCAATTTCATTATCATAGACCGTTACCAGAATACCTGTGGGGAATCCATTGAGTTCCCCTTCCGATATTAGGAGAGTGAGTGAGTCTGTCCATTCGGAGCTATTAGTATATACACATTTATATGGGTCATTAGAATAGGGATTACCCTCTCCACCGTATTCTCCCTGAACACTATATTCAATCGTTTCAAAGTTCGGCACCCATTCATTGCCGACCTTTGAATACCAGCTATTGAACTTCAAGGTATCCAGACGAATCTCTGTCCACTTAGTCCCCTCGGGGAAATATTCATGGGGAGTATTTATAGCATCGATACTCAGATAATAGCAATCGGAGTTTCCTTCGTTATCCCAAGGTGTCTTCCATGTTGGATAAAGATCTCCGGAGAATCTCACGGAAAGACCTTCTGTCAGATACTCCTCAGCAAGCTTTCTCAGTGGGTAATAATAGATACCACCCTGCTTCTCATTTACCTTGTCATCGATGATAATCCACCCCATCCGACTGTCGTTATGTATTTTACCCGTCCTGTTGGTGATATGCTCAGAGCCCTCAATTGGTTCGACCTTCAGTTGATACTCCCCACCTTTCTCAACTTTCTGCCTTTTGAACATTGTAATCAGGAAAGCCACTTTGTCGCCAACCTCGAACGAAAGACCCGCAAGATCAGACATCGCAAAACGGCAGATGTCACTACTACTATGGGGCGGGGTGGTACGAGAATAAAAAGTGACGTAAGATGGGCATTGGACTATTTTCACCTCTACCTCCTCGTCGTTCATAGCAGTCACCTCACTTATATATGGGTCGGCAGGCCCATTTTTCCATTCATAGTGATGCTCTTCGCTATCGTCAAAGTCATTGGTAAACACAAAATAGTCTTCGTCGGTATAATACAGCCTTAACTGGTTTTCTTCCAACTGGTAGGACTTAATGTCGCAGATGTGCTCTTCGAAGAACAGGTTTTCATTGACATCAGCATAGACCGCCGTAGAAGCTCCCCCTTCAGTAAAAAACATTTCATTGCCATTGAGAGTTAGATTGCCAACGAAAATCTCATTCACTATAGAATAGGCCATTGAAGGACCTTCTTTCTTGTCTTTGAGTTCGATGCTGAGAGATTGATGACTGACATAGTTGGTATCCACTTCAAACCAATCTCCTCCGTCGTTCCATCCCACCAGCCACCATTCGCCATACAGCGAATCCGTTGTGTTGTCATCAGGGTCATTTTGACGTTTGCCTGTGACAATATCCAGGATGTTGGGGAAATGTTCTTCCAAAGCCGATAGATAGCCTTCATTCCTGTAAATCAGCTGGCCATCCCTGTAGAATGCGAAAAGTTGGTTGAAATCGAGACCGTATGAGTTGGAAGTTCCAATGCCAATCAACGGACCATTAAGCGGGCCTATACCTTCCAAGATGTAATCATTGTATAACTTGTATGTTTTCCCATCAAGCAAAGTCATCTCATCAATCGACTTGACCTCATAAGGGTATATATCCCAATAATCTTGTCCCTCTCTAAAACCGTTAGGAGAATCAAGAGCAATCATTCCTAATGGCAGAGTCTCACCTATAGCATATTTCTTCTTGACATTGAAAAGGAAGAGGTCTCTGCAGATTAGGTCATCAGCCAAATTGTAATCATTGTACAGCGTATTATGGCTTATTTTCTCAAAGACATCTTTATTTTCGGTATAGAACCAGACATCACCCACTTCATCCTCACGCATGAAGAAACAGAGAGTGTCTTCTTCTGTTTCGCAAGAATATTCATCCACATCAAGTTCACAATGGGTTTTATTGATTCTTTTACGTTGAATACGGAAATAGTATTTGCCATTAATCAGAGTGTCACCTGCCACAGAGTAATAGAATAACTTAACATCATCTAATTTATACTGTCCATCTTGCTCATATCCAAATCCATCCACCCAAGCTATGTCTTGGATAAATGTATTAGTTTCTGGCAGTGCCACGATGCTTCCAAACTCGTTCCAAGGCGAAGTCGTTTTGTATTTCTCCAAAGAGCCCGCAGGAACATTAAGCGTGGCAGAAGCAATGGGGGTAAAACCGAATACTTCTTCTCCTGTTTGGGGGACATTCTCTGCGTAGCAATAAACGTCTTTCAAACTGCTGCAATAAGTGAGAGCATAGTCCTTAATGCTCGTCACGCTCTCTGGGATGGTGAGGGAAGTTATGCGAGAATGGCCCATGAGAGTCCCTTCACCAATACTGGTCACAATATATTTCTGCCCTTCATAATCTGTTTCCGAGGGAATAGAGACATCCTTAAGTGCTCCAGATCCCATAGTAACTCCTGCATCCAATCCAACAAATGAAGCCGTGTGACTCACTTTGTCTATAAAGTATATATAGCTGTCTATGGTAACATATTCCGTGATACTCTCTAACGTCAATGGCTCGCCTTCCGTCAGGGTGACTTGCCCATTGTACCACCAGCATGAGAAACTGAAACTGTTAGTCTCTAGACCATGTACGGTGAACGACACATTGTATGGACACACACATGTGGCTTGCACTTCGAACTCAATAGGTTCTACACCGATGGACACAGAATAAGGTGTGCCGTCGCTGCCGCCGCTCATGCTGGGTGTCACATCAAAACCTGCTATGCCACAGTTGGCAATAAAGCCTAACAATTGCACCGTGAGGATGTCGCCTTCCTTTGTCAGGATGATTGTCCACCTTTTTTCTCTCTCATTGGCTTGTGCCCGTGTGCCGCGTTGGCAACCACTATCTTGAACATCTGATACTGTCAGTTCCTGTGCATTGACGGCAGTCTGTGCCCCCATCAGGAGCATCAGTGCAATAAATAATATCCTGTTCTTCATAGCAATTATACTTTATATGTCATTTTCCCTTTACTTTTTAAAGACTTTTTTCTTATCTTCTATATATATTCCGCGAGGCAATTTTGAATTATCTACACGCTGACCAGCGAGGTTATAGATATCATTTTTCATTTGTCCTTTATCATTTATACGCGGAGCGTCGCCAACGCTTGTCCCGTGGTCTTTCAGCACGATTTCCAACTTATCTTTCGGGCTTCTTGCTCCGCCTGGGTTGATGGGGTCATCCCAGCTTACTATCAGATAGGCTCGCAGGGCGCCGATGAGGAAAGTTTCCTTTCCCGTTTCCGCAGAGATGGTAATGCCGCAGTCGGGCGTCGTGTCGATGAGGTCGATGTAGGAAGACTCTTCCCCATCCCCTCCCGTAAGGGCGGGAAGTTCCTCGCGGTGGTACGAACCGATGAAAGAAACACCCTCGATGGAAACTTCATCTTGGGTTAATCCCTCCAAATCCAATGTGCTTGGGTCGATGCTGAAGTCCTCATTCGGCACAATAATATAAGGTACACGCGCCTGGGGCTGTAGTTCCTGTTCGAAGATAATCTGTCCGTCCTCGCATCGGTCCAGCCTGTAGTATTTACCTTTGCTCGCATCAGGCTCCGTCGGCAGGATTATCGTAGCCATCTGGTATTTGGTGAAGGTCACAGGGTCTTCGCTGCCTTCGTAGTCATTCCAGTAGTTAGTGCCGTCATTATATCGAGGATTCCAACCTTTGGCCTTTGCTGCCGCAACTTGTGTCTTGGTCATTACGTTCTGCTCGTTCTGGTGGTTGATGACATGTATGATACCAAAAATATTTATTAATATTGGTAAACTCTCCACCATTTCATCCATTGCTTTACCATTAATTTGATTGCTTTCGCAGTATAGTTCCCATAGCCCTGCGCAATTAGTCAAGACAAGTGACTTCAGACGATTTCTCCCGCATTTCAGACTCTCCAAAACAACACATCCCGAAACATTGAGCGAAGTCAGTTCATTATCAGAACACCACACCCTTTTTATCGCACTATTCATCGAAAGATCCAACTCTGTCAGTTGGTTCTCATTACAGAATAGAACCTCCAGTGCACTGTTATTTGATACGTCAAGAGTTGTCAGTTGGTTGCCTCCACAGCGAAGATCTATTAGTGCTTTATTTTTCGACACGTCGAGCGAATGCAGTTTGTTGTAACTGCAGGTTAGCTCTGTCAGCGCTATGTTTTTTGACATGTTGAGTTCAGTCAGTTGTGTCCAATTGCAATCGAAATGTTCCAGCTTGGTACATTTCGAGAGGTCTATTTCCGTCAGTTGATTATTTGTACAATTCAACCAAGTCAGTTCCGTAAAGAACTCTATTCCTTTAAGGTTCAAGATTTTCTTTGTACTCAAATCCATTCTTGTGACCTCTGCAATCTCCTCTTCCGTCAGCACGCCGTCCTTGCCGTACTCCTGACTGAGCACCCAGTTCCGGAAGTTCTCATCAGGGAAATTCTCCTCATTAATCTCCACGGCAGGATTCGCCATTAAATCATCAGATTCGAAAATACAGACATCACCATCATACACCGACATTAATTTCATGCCTCTGTATGAGATACTTATTGTATGACTTGTAAAGAAATCTAAAAAATAGGGATAATAGGGACCTGTCTTAGAATTTCCGACTCCCTCTATCCAACACTCTTTAGTTCCATCACCCAACGCCCATGGGAAAAACAGGCAACGTCTTGGTTCACCCTTCATCACAATAGTCTTTACTTCGTCCACCATATAATATTCTGAAGCAAACTCCCCAGGAGACAACGAGAAGTCGAAAAGCAACTCCCCTCCATTTTCTGTATAATAGAAAACTTTTGGTCCTTCTTCATAAAAGAGGCCAATCTGCTTACTTCCCTGATAGAGCTTGTAGCAAACGTGCCCGTCTTTTTCGATTGTTCCATCAATCCTGTATTCGAATTTTAGAGTGTCCAAATTCACTGCACCCCAAAGTTCTATGCAGTTCCACACACGACCGTCCTTCAGCATAGGCTTGTAAGTTTTTTGGCCATTATCATTTCCAGATGTAGAGTTATTCCCATACGCAGTCGAACCAATCAATGCCATCAGCGTGATTATCATACAGATAACTGTTCTTGCTTTCATAAATCCAATCATTTTATGGGCTTTTTCTAATAATTGTAAAGCAGACTTTTTCATAGTAATATGCCTTTTCTGTTTTAGTTTTTTACGATTCTGGGTGCAAAGTTAGGTGGTTTCTGAATACAAACCAAAGAAATCACGTCCCAAGTTGTCAAATATAAATGTTAAATATTCTTAACATCCGTCAAATAATGTCCCATTTTTACTGAAATTAGTTGTATTTTTTGCAGGTTTGACAAAAAAGAAATAATTTTGCGAAGGAAAAAATTATAAACTGGAAGTTAAAGGAAGTTAAAGAGGAAGTTAATTCGCTACGCTCATGGAAGTTAAAACGGGCATAGCTCCATATTTTAAATATTGGACTATGAGACATAGGAAACTACTCGTTATTTTGTTCTGCCTGATGCCATTTCTCTACGCTTGTAACGACAAGACAAGTACGGAGGAACAGCAATTACTGAACAGCATTGAGCAGACGTGGCAACTCTGCGAGACCTCTCTGCAGGAAGCCCAGGCACGTGCTGAGGGGTTGAGAAACTCTGTTCGGGAGTCTTCGAAATATGTACGGCAGAAGTATGACCTGCTGACGATTCGACTGCGCGACAAATACTATATGGTTCCGTCCTCTCCCGACTCTGCCATTCGAGTGATGACCTATTTCGAGGGACGCTCCGACGCTATGGACAAAGAACGTGCCTGCTACTATTTGGGAAGCGCCTACCGCGACCTGAAAGATTATCCCAGGGCTATGAGACATTTCATGGAAGCCACAGATGCTGCAAGGCAAAGCCAATGCGCCGATACCCTGATTTGGCAGAACGCCCTTTCTCAGTTGAGGAACCTATACATGTTGCAACTCAACTATGAAGAGGAGCTGGATGTGGCACTACAGGCTGTGGAGTTGGCAAAGCTAACGGGGAAGAACCTTGGGTTTTATCTAATAGACGCCGCGTCTGCGTATGAGCACCTGGGCGACACACTCCGCCTGCTCGAGTATTGCGACAAGGCGTATCAAGTTATCCAAGAAGAACAGTTCCCTCCGAAATATGAATCGCATTTAGCATATATCCTGGCAAAATATGTGAAAACGCTAAAAGGCAAAGATACAAAAAGGTTAGATACGCTGTTGCAGCACCTGTTGCAGTTGCCGGAAGACCTGCGGCCGCACAACTATGACCTGAGCCTGGCCACGTACTACGAGAACGCCAACAACACAGACTCAGCCATCCGCCACTACATTATTTATTATTATAAGGCAAAGACCCTGTCAGGAAGGTATGAGGCTTCTGCAGGCCTGCAGCGTTGCTATCGCCATAAGGGAGACTTACGGCAGGCAACAGAATGGGGATGCCGCCTGTACGACACCAACGATTCCATCATCGCAGGACGTGCATTCGAGGAGACACAAAGAGCCAGGGACACCTACACCTATTATCGTGACAAGGAGAAGGAACTTGCCATCATGCAGCGCGATGAGGCCCTGGCCCGAAGGAGTCAGCGCACCATCTTTGTCAGCATCATTGCCCTACTCTGTGTCGTCTTGGGACTGACGGCTTTCTATGGCCAAAGGAGGAAGAAGCTCATGGAGGAGCTCATCGACAAAGACAGGATGCTTGGTGCCGCAAAGGAGGAAATACTTCGCCGAAAGAAAGACCTGGAGAAGAAACAACAGGAGATAGAGCAACTGGGCTGCCAGCTGGAGGGTGCGGAGCAGACCATACTGGAGTCGAAAGCCCAGTTGGAGAATACCATGAAGGACCTGGAGCAGAGGGCAATGGTGAACAAGGAACTGACGCGCATCGCCCTCATGAACAGCGCTACAGACAAAGTGGAGAACGTCATAGCACATTTCCGCGAGGTCGCTACAGGCCGTTCCAGCCTTGGTCCCAACTCGTGGAAGGAGCTGATGACGGCTATCGAGGCACTTTATCCCGGATTCCTTGAAAATGTTCAGGGACGCATGAAGAAGCCTCTCCGTGAGCCGCTGCTCCAAACAATCTGCCTGATGAAAATAGGCCTGACACTCGCTCAGATAGCTCAGGTGACGGACGTGACGAGACAAACGGCATGGAACAGGATGAAGCGTGCGGGGGAAATCTGCGGCGACTTGCTGGGAGTTTACTCCTCAGCGCGCGGTTAAGGGAAAGTTTTTTTTGAATTTTGAATTTTGTATTTTGAATTATGAATTATATGTCGTACCTTTGACATACGTCGAAGTTACTTCCGTTCGGAAAAACAAAGAAAAACGAGCTTTTCTTTGTTTTTCGCTCACTTATTCGTAACTTTGTCCCCACAAATCAGACTATAGGTGAGAACGGGATTGATACTTGAGGGCGGTGGCATGCGCGGGCTGTTCACTGCGGGTGTTCTTGACGTGTTGTTGGAGAACTGCGTGCGCTTCGACGGCATCGTGGGCGTATCGGCTGGCGCTACGTTCGGCTGTAACTACAAGTCGGACCAGGTGGGGCGCGTGCTTCGCTACAACCTGCGCTTCAAGGACGACCCGCGTTACATGGGGCTGCGCAGCCTGCTCACTACGGGCGACCTCGTGGGGGCACAATTCAGCTACCACACTTTGCCGAACCAGCTCGACGTGTTCGACAAGGAGACGTTCGACGCAGACCCGACGGAGTTCCACATCGTCTGCACGGACGCTGAGACAGGGGAGGCGGTTTATCATCGTATAGACAAAGTGACAGAGGAGGAGCTCGACTGGATTCGCGCCTCGGCCTCGATGCCTCTCGTGTCACGCCCCGTCCCTCTCGCAGGCCGTCTCCTGCTCGACGGCGGCATCAGCGATTCCATTCCTCTGCGCTACTTCCAAAGTCAGGGCTTCGACCGCAACGTGGTCATCCTGACACAGCCCAAGGGTTTCTACAAGAGGAAGACAAAGCTCATGCCCCTTTTCCATCTCTTCATGCGCCGATATCCTGCCATCGTCCGTGCAATGTCGCGCCGCCACTTGATGTATAATGACGAGCTGCTCTATCTCAGTGAACAGGAGCGCGAGGGAAAGGTTCTGGTGATTCATCCCACGACGACACTTCCGATAGGTCGTACGGAGCAGAACGAGAAGAAGATGCGCCACGTCTATGCCATGGGACGGCAGGCAGGAGAGGCAATGCTGGATAATATTATTAGATTCATTAACCCTTTAACTTTTTAATTTTTCAACTTTTCAATTTATTAACTTTTCATATATGAGAAGCAAATATTCCTTTAGCAGCCTGCCCGCGATGGCTTGCCTGCTTGCTATGAGCCTGTTGCCCGCGATGGCTTGGGCACAGGACGTGAAGATTGAGTTCTACACCCCCACCATCGTGCATGTTGTGAAGGGACAACCCACCACCTCGCTCGTGGTGACAGCCAAGCCCGGCGACGTTGCTGTGACCCACAAGGGTAACACGTGGAGCAGCAGTGAGTTGACTGTGAAGTTGGACCCAGTGATGATGAGCCTTACGTTTATGACGAAAAAGGGCAAGGTGCTCCTGAAGGAAGAGGGCTGGAGCCTGATACGTCAGAACTCGGGTGACTTTGAGGTGAGCCAAACCTTCTCCCTCGACAAGGATGAGGCCATCTACGGTCTGGGCACCATCCAGAACGGCAAGATGAACCGTCGCGGCGAACGGAAACGCATGGAGCAGTCGAACCTGGAGGACTTCCAGAACGTCCTGCAGAGCATCAAGGGCTGGGGTCTCTATTGGGAGAACTACTCGCCCACGCTCTTCGAGGACAACGACAAGGGCATGACCTTCAAAAGCGAGGCAGGCGAGGGCATCGACTACTACTTCATGTATGGCGGCTCGGCTGACGGCGTCATCGCCCAGGTGCGCCACCTGACGGGCGACGTGCCGATGTTCCCCCTCTGGACTTACGGCTACTGGCAGTCGAAGGAGCGCTACAAGTCAGCCCGCGAGACGGAAGGCATCGTCGATAAGTACCGCGAGCTGCAAGTGCCCCTCGACGGTATCATCCAGGACTGGCAGTACTGGGGTAGCAACTACCTCTGGAACGCAATGGACTTCATGGCTGAAGAGTTCTCCAATGGCAAGCAGATGATTGAGAACGTGCATCGCAAGCACGCCCACTTCATGATAAGCATCTGGGCAAGCTTCGGACCAATGACGAAGCAGTTCCACGAGCTGGACGAGAAAGGCCTGCTGCTCCCCATCGAGACATGGCCCCAAAGCGGCATCTCGCACATCTGGCCGCCGAGGATGGACTATCCATCGGGCGTGAAGGTCTATGACGCCTTCCATCCCGAGGCACGCGACATCTACTGGAAATACTTGAAGACGCTCTACGACTACGGCACCGACGCCTGGTGGATGGACTCTACCGACCCCGACTTCTTCAACCCGAAGGAGAGCGACTACGCCCACCCCGTCACGGGCGGCACATGGCGCTCGCTGCGCAACGCCTTCTCCTTGGAGACCGTACGCGGCATCTATCAGGCCCAAAGAAAAGAAGCCCCCTCGGGGGCAGTAGGGGGGGCTTCCAAGCGTGTATTCATCATGACGCGCTCGGCGTTTGCCGGTCAGCAGCACTACGGCTCCAACATGTGGAGCGGCGACGTCAACTCGTCGTGGGACATGCTGCGCAAGCAGGTGCCTGCCGGACTGAGCTTCACGCTGACGGGCAACCCCAACTTCAACACCGACATCGGCGGATTCTTCTGCGGTTCGTACAACAACCGCGCCGGCTCGGCTCCGAAGAACCCGCAGTTCCAGGAGCTCTACGTGCGCTGGATGCAGTACGGACTGTTCTGCCCTGTGTTCCGCAGCCACGGTGCCGACGCGCCGCGTGAGATCTGGCAGTTCGGCCAGAAGGGCGAACCCGTCTACGACGCCATTGAGAAGCAGATTCGCCTGCGCTACCGCCTTATACCTTATTTATATAGTCTGGCCTGGCAGGTGACCTCCAACAACGGCAGCTACATGCGCCCGCTGTTCGCCGACTTCGCCCAGGACAAGAAGGTATGGAACATGACTGACGAGTTCCTCTTCGGCCATAGCATCCTCGCCTGTCCCATCGTCAACGCGCAGTACACTGCAGAGAGAATCATCCGCACCAATGCCATGACCGGCTGGGACCGCCAGAACAACACTAATGCTGACGATAACCTTAACGTCGACTGGAACGAGCCTAAGACCGCCACGAAATACCTGCCGAAGGGCACTGCGTGGTATGACTTCTGGACAGGCCAGCGCTATAGCGGCGGAAAGACCGTGACGCTACAGACCACGTTCGACCGCGTGCCGATGTTCGTCCGTGCCGGCAGCATCCTGCCCCTCGGCCCCGAGATGCAGTACGTCGGCGAGAAGCCGTGGGACAACCTTGA
>JAILRU010000118.1 GCA_024697945.1 Bacteroidaceae bacterium | reverse complement strand
GAGGGTGTGTCAAAATACAATTAATATAATATAAACAACGGATTACACGGATTTGACGGATTTAAGCCACGCTGATAATCAGCATTTAAGATAATCCGTTGAATCAGTGTAATCCGTTGTTGTTAATTATGACACACCCTCTTCTCTTATTTCTTTTACTTATTTACTCTGTCTGTTTGTGTTTTTGGATGAGTGCTTCAATCTCTTTGGGAAGCACGTGCTTCTCGACTCTACGGATAGTCTTTTTCAGGTTCCACTTGCCAGCCCTTTCAGAAACAGTGACGGAGTGTGATGTCTGGCCAATTTTGTGAATATACTTCAGTGTCCATCTGAGGTCATAAACAGCGTCTCCATACGTTTCGCAGCTCTTCGACAAAAGAACCTGCTTTTTGGAGCCGACCTTCTTCTCCCCAGACCATAAACTTAGGTATATATTGTTGAAAAAAGAATCGAACATTCCTATTTTTCTTGCAAATTTAGTGAATAAATCAATATGATGCAAGAAAAACGTAAAGGAAATACAAATATTGACCCAAAATACAACTGATACATGGCTTTTTGAGACAAAATAATGAGGGGCATGTCTGTTTGACACGCCCCTCATTCGGATTATTTGGAATCTGTGCGATTATTCGTCGCCCCAGATGTTCCAGTCGTTGTCTTCCTTGGTGAGAGCTTCGCTGCCGTCAACGGTTTTACCACTGATGATGGGCAGGCTCTCTGCCAGCATCTGTGAGGCCTGAGCCTCATCTACCTGCAGAGCAGGAATCAAATATGTCTTCTTCATTGTTAAAACAAATTAAGAATTTAGATTTACTTCAGGATCTTCTTACCGTTGATGATGTTCACGCCCTTCTGAGCCTTGTTGATGCGTTGACCAGCGAGGTTGTAGATAACTTCGTTCTTACCAGCACTGATGCTGAAGATGCCAGTTGCATCATCACCTTCGATGGGATAGAAGGCCTTGACAGCGCTGTTAATTACCATGTAACCTTTACCAGCGGCAATAGTGCTACCACTATTTACCAGATAGAAGCCAATGACTTCGTCAACCTTGGCAAGAACAAACTGTGTGCCATCGGCAACAACGTCTTCGGTAGCAGCTACGAGCTCATTCTTAGCACCAAGAACAGCATCGGTAGTGTTGACCACAGCAAATGTTCCAGCTTTAGGAGCCTTCACTACAATAGCAGTGCCGGCAGGAACGATGGTCACGGGAAGGAGTGATACATTACCTGTTTCTTCATTGACCACAGCTGTGAATGCTTCTACATCATTGTCAGTGAAGTCAACATCGCTGGGAGCAACGTAGGTAGCATACAGGTTTTCGCCAACAGCTACTACAGAACATCCCCAGATAATGTTCGACTCGTGGCGTTCACCACCACCGTAATAGATGCTCTGGATACCCACCTTCGACCATTTAGCAATTTCCTCAATTTCATCCTCAAGGTAGATGATTTCTCCACCACTGTAGATGTCATATCCGTCATGAGCATAAGGAACCTCGGTCACGTCTTCATCAAAGTCATTGGCGTAGAGGTCTGCGGTGAAAGTGTAAGGCTGCTGAACACCGTCCTTTTCAATCCAGATGCTGTAGAAGAGTTTCGAGGTGATCAGTTCGTTGCCATCTACGTCCACGGTAGGAATGCTTGCATATATCTTGTTATAGCCAACCTCCCGCGACAGGTCACATTTCTCGAAGATTGGATCTGCAGGTGTTGCAGCAAAATCGGGCATCTTCGTGATGACTACGTTGGTAAAGGCCTGGTAGGGAGCCCAGTCATTCTTGGAGCCATTGAGCACCACAGTCTGGTCGGTAGTGAAGGTGTTGTTCTCTGCATCGTAGTTCAGCACAACGTCTGCAAAGCCGCCTTCCTCATCCATTGCAGTGATGAAGTAGTCGAAGGTGTAGCCCCAGTACGAGAAACTGCCCATGTACTGGCTGGCAGGGATGGTGACGGTCTTGCCGTCCTCGCTCAGTGTGCCCTTCATCCAGTAGTCGGCGCAGTCGCTGGTAATACCTGAGAAGTAAACGTCGTTACCATCGAAGCCTACCTGAATCTGGTAGCTGTGTGCTTCGGCCTCGCCTAAGACATAACTCTCGCTCTCTTCGTCATATTGGGCTTCTTGAGCCATAGCGGTGAAATTATAGGTCTCGGTCTCCAGTCCCTCGGGAGCCTCTACGGGGAATGAGTCGGGACGGTCACGAGAAATCTCTACATCGTAGTAGTAGTTATAAATCTGATTTGCCTCCTGGTCGCCTGCCAGCACGATGAAGTTCTCGGTAGTAAGCAGGCCATTCTCTGCATCATAGCTGAAGACAACATCCTCCACGTCTTCGCCATAACCAACGAAGAAGAGGTCATACTCTTCTGCGTATGTGCCATAGAACTGGCCAGTGGCGAAGGTGGCGGTGCCGGCCTCGGTATCAACGGTACCCTTCACCCAAGCTTCGGGCAGGTACTCGCACAGGCCCTGCACATAGATGTCGTTGTCAACAAAGGCAACGCCCACTTCTCTATTGACAGATGCGTCTTCAGAGTCGTAAGCAGCGAGATACCAGTTGTTCACTTCAGCACCCTCGGGCAGTTCCACCAATACGAGTGGCTCTTCAATGGTGTAAGCAAAGCTCAGTTCAACGGGTTCACCTCCTGTAGTCTGAACGCCCTCTACAGTAAGTGTGTATTCACCAGGCTCGGTGGTCTCCTCGAACGAGAAAGACAGTGTGTTGCCTGCCTGTGTGAATTCGCTTGTCTGCTGTACGGCCTCGGTTGTGGTGTTGGTCAGAGTGGCAACGGCTCCTTCAGCCAATTCAACCTCATACTTGTTGAATACAATCTGGAACTCGCCCAAGCTCTCCACAACGCCCTCAGCGGGAGTAATCTCGAATGCGGGTGTGCCGAAGGTGATGTCATCGACAACCATAAGGAACATGTCGGTGCAGTCGAAGTGACGGATGGCTACATAACCCTCCTGACCTTCAAAGGTGCTCATGTCGATGGTGTACTCATACCAAGTACCACGACCCTTGCGGGGACCATTAGCTCTTGGAGTATGACGAACAGCCTTCAATGTCCACTCCTCAATCGGAGCGAAGTCCTCGACTTTCTTGCCAGTCGTTGATACGAATACGCCGAAGTGCTCTTCGGGATAAGAAGCATCCTGTGCGCAGGCGAAGAACTTGAACTGGCTGCCCAGCTTAATCTTTGGAGAAACGAGGTAGTTGTCAGGGGTCAGAGCACCAGATACATTTGAGTAGGAACCAGATACCACGCAGTCTTCAGAATCGTTATAACCCTTAAGAGTGCTGCCTTCTGCCAGATAAATGCCTCCTACTTCTGAACCAAGCACCCAGTCGTTGCCGTCGCCATCAGCGTCGATGGTTGTCCAGCCCTGGAGTGTGCCGTCGTCGAAGTTGTAGGTCAGACCATCGGGATCAATAGCATCCTCGGGAGCTTCGGGAGCTTCGTCAATAGTAACAACGATGCTGTTGATCTGGCTGTTGGCAGCAATAGCAACAACAACCTCAGTTGTGAGTTCCTCACCTTCTGCAGGTGTCCAAGTAGCGACATTGTTCTCTGCATCGTTGGGAATCTCTATTTCGTTTACGGTGTTAGCACCCCACTTGCCGTTGTGGTTGAACTGGATTCCTGTGATGAGATATTCTTTGGGAACAGTAAATGTCAGTGTACCGCTATATACGCGCAGCTGCGGACCAGCAGTGGTGCTCCAGAAACGGTTCTCAGTAGTTTTACCTTCTTCCTTCGGAGAAATAGCCAATGTAACGTTGCCTGCTGTAAACTCAACTGTCTCTGTGATGTCACCATCCTTTGTAGTTTGGGTTGATACAGCCACATCCATTGCGTTGAAATCGAAGGTGAAGTCACCGGTTACAGGAACGAAGTAGTCCTTAATGTGGAACCACTGAATCTCTGTTGCGTTGATCACGCCGCCACCGCAGTAGATGCTCTGGATACCCAGGTTGTTCCAATCGGCAGAGTAGAGTTCGTTCAAGTAAATCTGATCGTTATAGATGTCCCAACCCTCTGTGAAGCCGAATGGGATTTCGGTTAAATCTTCAGTCAGCTTAGTGTGAGTAGCAGGTGTGAATGTCAGCGGTGCGATTTCACCTTCTATGTCGGTGTAAATCATGTAGTAGAGCTTCGATGTGAGAAGTCCGTCGCCATCAACATCTACTGCAGGCACGTTGAAAGTGAAGTACCAACCGTAGTCGCCATTCTGCAAAGCAGTGATTTCGGGGTTAGCGGGCATAGCTGCCTTCTCAACAACGGGCTTCAACACGGGATTGGTGTAGTTGCCATCGTAATATGCATCGGCAAGTACGCCAAATACCTGACCTGTAGCAGAATATGTCTTGGCCTCCTCATCATAGGTGAAGACAGTCTCACCATTGTAGAAGAAGTAAGAGGAACCGTATGAACCATATTCACCCATGTACTGCATTTCGGGGAACGTCACGAGGTTGCCGTCCTTTGTACCCTTTACCCAAGCTTCGGGAATGTAGTAGCTCATGCCCTGGAAGTAAACGTCGTCACCGTCAACAGCAACATTGACTGTTGCACTTGTGTTGTCAGCTGCCAATATATAGGGCAGAATCTCCACGCCTTCGGGAACCGTAACTGGTGTCAGAGGATCAGCGGGAGTCAGTGTGCTGCCTTCTACATAGTAGGGAGTCAGGTTGTAGCCGGCATAATCACCTGTGGAAAGGACTCTGCACAACCAGTAACCAAAGTAGATGGAACCGTCTTCCAGTACCTGTCCGTAGATGTCGCTAGTGTACCATCCGGCTTCATACTGCTCGTCGCCTTCATAGTAGAACAGACCATTAATGACATAGTCACCATAGGAGGATGTGCCAGCTGTCTGACCGGCTGCAATCACGATGTAGTCACCGTCTTCATCGCTCTCAACTTTAGCCTCAAGAGCATTGGGGAACATGCCTGAAACGGTAAGGCCAGATTCAGACTCAGTGATGGTAACGTGAGCAGAAGCGGCTGTCGTTGCGAGATTCTCAAGGTCGGTTGACATTTCACTTGCCTGTAGATAGTCCCAAGTGTAGTCACCTACGAGATCAGAAGCTTCAACGGCCTTCTTTTGGGCGCGTGCTCTGCTACTCTGAACCTTGCCAAGCATCTCTCTTGAAGCCTGCTTCAGGTTGAGTTTCTGGCCCAACTGAACCTGTGCCTTAACAGGAACCATCTGTTCTGTCAAGTCACGCTTCTGCGGACCTGCTGCAAATGCAGCAACAGCGATGAACGCTGTCAAAATCATGAAAGTTAATCTTCTCATAATCTTTCAATTTAAGTTAATAATAAAGTTAATAAAATTAATAATGTTTATAAAACAAGTCGAATTGGGTGCAAATGTACGAAATCCTATTCAATCTACCAAAAGATACCCCCGATTTCTTCGCCTTACGTTAGGTGTTTGTCATAAAAACGCATGAAACAGAGGGCTTCGTGCCGCCATAATGTCCTTCTTTGCGTCAATTTGTCGCACTTCGATTCCTTTGCATGCTCTTTGTGCCAAGAAAAAGTGAAAAGTCGAAAAAGTGAAACGTTAAAAAGTTAAGAGCTATGATGAATTACAATAACCCACAAAATCAGCAAGGCGAAGAGAAGAGCCTGCAGAAGTATGCTCGCAATCTTGTCGATGAAGCCCGTGCAGGGAAGCTTGACCCTGTCATCGGCCGTGACGATGAGATACGCCGCGTCCTGCAAATCCTCTCAAGAAGGACGAAGAACAATCCTATCCTTATCGGTGAACCCGGTACGGGTAAAACAGCCATTGTGGAAGGTCTGGCGCATCGGATCCTGCGTGGCGATGTACCCGAGAACCTCAAGAACAAACAACTCTATAGCCTCGACATGGGCGCACTCGTTGCAGGTGCCATGTACAAGGGCGAGTTCGAGGAACGACTGAAGAGCGTCGTCAAGGAAGTGACTGAGAGTCAGGGTGGCATCATCCTCTTCATCGATGAGATTCACACCCTTGTAGGAGCCGGTAAAGGCGAAGGTGCGATGGATGCTGCCAACATTCTGAAGCCTGCCCTCGCAAGAGGTGAGATGCGAAGCATCGGTGCCACGACACTCGACGAGTACCAGAAGTACTTCGAGAAGGACAAGGCCTTGGAGCGACGCTTCCAGACGGTTATGGTGGATGAGCCGGACACCCTGTCCAGCATCAGCATCCTGCGAGGTCTGAAGGAACGCTATGAGAACCACCACAAGGTGCGCATCCAGGACGATGCCGTCATAGCAGCCGTACAGCTCTCCCAGCGTTACATCACAGAGCGCTTCCTGCCCGACAAGGCCATCGACCTCATGGACGAAGCCGCTGCCAAGCTGCGTATGGAGCGTGACTCTGTGCCTGAAGAGCTGGATGAAATCAGCCGTCGTCTGAAACAGCTTGAGATTGAGCGCGAAGCCATACGCCGTGAAAGCAAGGACGACCCGAAGCTGTCGAAGATAGAAGAAGAGATTGCAGAACTCCGTAAGCAAGAACAAGAGATGCGTCAGCAATGGGAGAACGAGAAGCATCAGGCCGACCAGATACAGACGCTCAAGGACCGTATGCAACAACTGCGTTTGGAAGCCGAACAGGCAGAGCGCGACGGCAACTACGCCCGTGTGGCTGAGATACGCTACTCCAAGCTGCCTGAACTCGAGAAGCAACTTAAGGAGAGTGCTTCCGTAAGCAACAAACTCTTGAGGGATGAAGTCACAGCCGATGATATTGCCGACGTGGTAAGCCGCTGGACAGGTATTCCCGTGAGCAAGATGCAGACGAGCGAGACGGAGAAACTGCTTCATCTGGAAGAGGAACTGCATAAGCGCGTCATCGGGCAGGAAGAGGCCATCGCTGCCGTCAGCAATGCCGTTCGCCGCAGTCGTGCCGGATTACAAGACCCCAAGCGTCCTATCGGCTCCTTTATCTTCCTGGGTTCGACGGGTGTAGGTAAGACGGAGTTGGCAAAGGCGCTGGCCGAGTATCTCTTCGACGACGAGACAATGATGACGCGTATCGATATGAGCGAGTATCAGGAGAAGTTTAGCGTGACGCGACTCATCGGTGCGCCTCCAGGATATGTCGGCTACGACGAGGGTGGACAACTCACCGAGGCCGTTCGCCGCAAACCCTATCAGGTCGTACTCTTCGATGAGATAGAGAAAGCGCATCCCGATGTCTTCAATACGCTGCTGCAAGTGCTCGATGACGGGCGTCTGACCGACTCGAAGGGTCGTACCGTCAACTTCAAGAACACCATCATCATCATGACGAGCAACCTGCTGACAGGTTCAGACCTCGACAAGGGAGAGCAGGATGTGAGAAACCTTCTCGTTCAGCGTGGCATCCGTCCTGAGTTCCTGAACCGCATAGATGAGATTATCGTCTTCCATCCGCTCAATTGGGGCGAGGTGAAGCAGATTGTCCGCCTGCAGGTAGAGAGTGTACAGAAGATGCTTCATGAAAACGGCCTGACGCTACAGGTTTCCGATGAAGCCATCGACCTGCTTGCCAACGAAGGCTACGACCCTGAATTCGGAGCCCGTCCTGTGAAGCGTGCCATCCAGCATCTCCTGCTCGACGACCTCTCCAAGGCCCTTCTGGCAGGACGCCTCGACCGCAACCGTCCCATTAAGGTCGATGCCAAAGACGGCAAGCTTACAATGGAGTAAATCCTCATATACTCCTCCAATACTTCTCATCTATCCCTCATGTAATCCTCAAATACTCCTTAAATGTATCACAGGGGTCTCTCTATGCTTACTCCGATTATTGTTCGATATATATTCGGTATCTATTCGGTATCTATTCGGTCTATACCGAACAAGTACCGAACAGATAGCGAACAGATACCGAATAAATCATAGAGAGGCATCGGAGTGGTTTAGGAGCAGGATTGTCGAAAGGGTGGAGAAGAATATGAGAAGTACGTGAGAAGTATATGAGAGGAATATAAGAGCGGCAGCCACTCGTTATGAGCAGCTGCCGCTTTGATTTTTAAGTCTTAAGTAACTTTTTAGAGTTTCAGCTTGTCAGCTGCTTTCTGGATGGCGTCGTTGGTCTTTGCCTTGCCATCTTCAACGGCTTTGTTTGCAGCGTCAACAGCATCGTTGGCAGCCTTGTTTGCAGCGTCAACGGCATCGTTGGCAGCCTTGTTTGCAGCGTCAACAGCATCGTTTATTGCACCTTCAGCAGCATCGACAGCACCATCAATGGCGTCCTGAGCAGCGTCCTGAGCAGCATCGACAGCATCCTGTGCAGCATCTTCGGCATTGCCCGGGATAGCCTTCACCTGGTCGAACACAGCGGTCAGAGGAGTAACGTCGATGTTGAAGCTCTTCAGAGTCTCAGCATTCTCCTCAATGAAAGCCTGAATCTTGGTTGCATAAGCAGTAACCTTCTCAACGTCGGTACCTTCGAGGAGCTTGTTCAGCTGGGTTTGAACAGCCTCGATAGCATTTGTGATAACATTAGCGTCGCCAGTCTGTAACTTCTCAGCGAGTGCGCTTACGACTGCTTCGGGAGTTGCTTTCTCGAAGTCGAGGTTTTCTTCTACTGTCTTGTTACCTGTGCAAGCAGTGAAAATCATTGCAGCTGCGAAAGCTGCCATTGCAAATAACTTTTTCATAATTGTTTTGTTTAAGGATTTATAAATAAGTTAACTATTCTTCAATTTTTCCACGGCGAAGTTACGGCTATTCTGTTATATTGACAAAAGAAATTCAAAGAAAAATGTCTCTCTTGCTTGAAAGTTACAAAAAATATCCTTATTTTTGTGGTCAAGTTATGCAAAAAGTCACAAATCCTCTCGTTTGGATGGCCCGTTTCCGTCATCGACGGGGCTATGGAGTGCACAGTCCGTTCGCCTTCCGTTTCATCACGGATGTCATCTACGAGCACCATCCATATTATGCCTATCGGGAACTGGACCGGATGTTGCCGCTCGCCTGGCGTCTCAGACGTCGCAGGGGGCTGCATCTGTTGCTGCGTATTGCCAATCACCTGCAGCCGGACACGATAGTGCTGCCTCGTAATGCCTGGTGGGAGAAACGCTATTTGCATAGTGGCTGCCAGTGTGCCAAGTTCCTGTGTCAATGGCCGATAGGGGAGGTTGACATGTGCTTGTTGTCAGAGCCATCCGACGAGGCTTTGCACCATATCGGACAGCATTCTGTGCTCCTGCTCGACAATCTGCATTGCCATCGAGAATGGTTCCGAGACCTGCCATCCGTCGTCAGCTTCGACCTCTACGACCTTGGCATTGCATTCTTCGACAAACAATATAATAAACAATACTATATAGTCAACTTCTAAGAATTCATAATTATAAGTGGAATGGAAATGAAGTTAAAAGGAATAGAAGAGGAGTTAAAAGGACAATACTACTGGGTCCTAAAACTATCGTCCCTTTAACTTCCCTTTAACTTCTCTTCAATTCCTTTTAATTCCAAAAATCCTAATTCACAATTTATCATAAATTTATAACCTTTTATGAAGATATATACCAAGACCGGAGATGCCGGAACCACCTCGCTTGTTGGCGGGAAGCGTGTCGATAAAGCCTGTGCCCGCCTTGAAAGCTACGGCACTATCGACGAACTGAATGCCCAGGTTGGTCTGTTGCTGACATATGTCAACGAGCCTGCCGACAGAGAATGCCTCATCGGCATACAGAACCGCCTCTTTGTGGTTGGTGCCCAACTTGCCACAGAAGCAGAGTCGTCCCATACACTTTCCAGTACCATCTCTGCCGATGATGTTAACATATTGGAAATGAACATAGACCGTGCTACAGGAGGCCTGCCTAAATGGCGAGGCTTCACCTTGCCTGGCGGTTGCAAAGCAGCTGCCATTGCTCATGTTTGTCGCACCATTTGTCGTCGGGCTGAGCGGCGAATCCTAACCCTCAATGCTACGGAGCCAGTCAGTCCTCAACTCCTTGCATACGTCAATCGACTGAGTGATTATTTCTATGTTCTTGCCCTTCGGCTGAATTTTTTGCAAGGGACAGAAGAAATTTTATGGCAAAATAGTTGCAAGTAAGAGAAAATGTTGTATCTTTGCACGCCAAAAGAGAGAAATAGGATTAAAAAGTAGATTGAAAATAGTCAAATTGTAAATAAATATTATGTATTGGACATTGGAATTAGCTTCGAAACTGGAGGATGCTCCTTGGCCTGCAACACGTGAGGAATTGATTGACTATGCCGTCCGTAGCGGTGCACCTCTTGAGGTGATAGAGAACCTGACCGAAATGGAAGACGAAGGTGAAGTCTATGAGACCATAGAAGACGTTTGGCCAGACTATCCCACCAAGGAAGACTTCCTCTTCAACGAAGATGAATATTAGGCGGGGAATTCATTTTTAACCACCTAATAATTAACGAGGTGTGAAAATATCGATTATTTTCACACCTCGTTTTTTGCTTTTACTGATGAGGGTTAATCGCCCTCATTTTTCTTGCTAATTTTCACCTTTGAATCACCTGTCACCTCGGCATTGTTACCTCCGCCATAGACATTACCTCGTATGTCAGCGCCCAAGACGTCCTTCTTCTCGTAATAGGTGGTTCCATCAACGGCAGTGCCGGTGGCTGCACTATAGGTTCCGTCATTGCCCAGAGTGTAGTAGCTGCTAACATCCTCACCAACGGGCCAGGGACGATAGCCAGCCGTCATACCTACTGACCAATGGGGCGCCAGTCGGAGGCCCACCCGCAAATTCGGGGTGAGTGTGGCATCGTACAAGAGGTTGTTGCCGAGCGTAACTGTCTGAGCATAGACATCTGTGAACGCACAGCAAAAAAGTGCCGTTAAAATTAATATTTTAAATATACAAAGAGTTCTTCTTTTCATTGACTATTATTTTCAGCGCGCAAAGATACAATTTTTTTTATGAGATACAAGAACTTTTTAACAGAAAAAATAAGATATATTCATTTTTCCCCTTCTCTATTTTTTTTCGCTTCAAAGGCACGGATAATTCTATTGTTGTGTTCGAGATGTCTGAACGGTTTGCAGATACAGCCGATATAAAAAATAAGTTTTCAGCGGGCGCTGCAATGTCTTTTGGTGGCCATAAAAATACACCAATAAACACCAAAAAACTTAGTATACTTTCTTATCTCAACTTAGTATACTTTCTTACCCCAACTTAGTATACTTTCCTTACCATAGTTAGTATACTAACTTTTGAGGTATTCTATCTATGTGTTTTTTCTTTGTCTTACTTTTCTTTAGAAAATAATCAAAAACAACATTTCTTTACTCGCAAAAGTGTTGTTTTTGGGAGGATTTTAGTAATTTTGTAGCCAAAACTATGAAATAATGAATAATGAAATATGAATGTCATTGTTAAAGAAACTCTATTGAAAGAGGCTGGGAGTAAGGGCACGGATGCTTTTCTGGCGCTTGTTCACGACAGTATTTTGAAGGCCGTCGGTGGTGAGGTTAATGCCGAGACATTACCTCTTCTAAATGGTGACCAGATGACGTTGCTTGCGTACTTCATCCTTCGCGAGGAAGTGATGGACGGCGGCTTTATCCAGCTCATACACAATGGTTACGGTCCCTTCATCTTCCTCAATCCCTTCGCAAAGGCAATGCGTCTCTGGGGTGCGCACGACTTCAGCAAGCTTATCTACAAGGGACGCAAGCTTTTCGAGAAGTATGGCGACAGTCTTTGTTCCGAGTGCAGCGACGAGGAGTTCATGGCTCTCTTCGAACAGTACCCTGAGTTCGATGAACTGGACGATGCGTTTATCGAAATGGAAGAGGAGGTTACTGACGTAATTGCTCACTATGTCGATGACAATCTGGGAGAGTTCTTAGTCATTGAACACTAGAATTGGAAGTAGATGAAGGGTTGCATCTCAGCACTGACAAACTGATAGATGATGAGTACGGCCAGGATGCAGACAAGACACATGGCGGGCAGGGGTAGTGCGGCAAATGCCAAACGGTAACGTCGTTTCCAATTCTCTGGAAGCCAATGGATAATCATACCAAGCAGGAATAGCAGGAAGATGTTGTGATAGGTGCAGATGATGGCCCATTCGTTGCCTGTCCAGCGTGAACCAATGCGCGTGACCATCTGACTGGCTGTCTGCCAGGCTTGTTGGTTGGCAGTGGCAGGGTCGAGGTTGCTGCCAGAACGGAAGAAGAGTCGCGTGAAGCTAATGAAGGAGAAGGTCACGAGAATGGACCAGGCTTTATTAAATTGATAATTGACAATTGATAATTGACAATTCTGATTGAAAATTGAAAGGCTTCTCCAGCTTTCTTCTCTTGTGTGGAATAATAATTTTGAATTTTGAATTTTGAATTTTGAATTGATGAATCTGAGCCACGCGCTTATCGCGATGAAGGCGGTAAAGCAGAGGAATATTCGCCACAAGGGCGCTGGCCAGAAGATGGTGAGTGCCCAGCAGATGAGGGCCACGGCTGTGGTGAAGAGGGCTCGGTAAAGGGGCTTTGCATCGCGCCAGAATTTATAGACAATCATTCCCAAGCCGTTCAGTCCGCCCCAAATAAGGAAGTTGAGGCTCGCTCCGTGCCAGAGACCGCCCAGCAGCATCGTAATCATACTGTTGAGATTGGCATAGATCTTCCTTCTCCTGTCTGGATAACGCCAAGCGGTCACAATGACAGAGACGGCAAGCAGCAATGCCCCAAGCGCCACCCAGATGCTGCCACTCAGAATCAGGGCAGAGAGCGTGAGTGTAGCTATCCAAAAGTATGTGCCGAAAGTGATGTTACGATTGCCGCCAAGAGGGATGTAGAGGTAGGTCTGCAACCAGCGGCTCAAGCTGATATGCCAGCGCTTCCAGAAGTTGGAGCAGTTCTCTGCCTTATAAGGGGAATTGAAGTTGCGTGGCAGATGGAAACCCATAAGTAAGGACAGACCGATGGCAATGTCTGTGTAGCCGGAGAAATCGGCATAGACCTGAAGGGAATAGAGGAAGAGAGCCGCCATATTCTCGAAACCGGTGAAGAGTAGGGGATTGGCAAAGACACGGTCGATGAAATTCATCGCCAGGTAGTCACTCAAGATAATCTTCTTCGTCAGTCCTCCCAATATCATAAAGATGGCAATACCGAACATCCTGCGGCTCAGGAAGTAGCGGCGGTAGAGCTGCGGTATGAAGTCGCTGGCCTTAACAATGGGACCAGCCACGAGTTGCGGGAAGAAGCTGACGTAGAAACCGAAATCGAGAATGTTTCTGACAGGCTTTATCAGACCGCGATATACATCGGCAGTGTAGCTAATGACCTGGAAGGTATAGAACGAAATACCGACAGGCAGGATGATGCGGTCCACGCTGAAGACAGGACTTCCTGCCGCAGCGTTGAACCATTCGGCAGCAATGTTGGTGACTTCGATGTGAAGGCCGAAGATTTGTCCAATGATGTCGGCTATGAAGTAGCTGTACTTAAAGTAACAGAGTATGCCCATGTCGAACGTGACACTGAGCGTGAGCCATAGCCTCCTCTTCCACTTCTCGCGACAGGCATAGATGCGCTGGGCTATGAAGAAATCGCTGCATGTCACCAAAAGTAGAAGTCCAACGAACAGCCCGCTCGTCTTGTAATAGAAAAGCAGACTTACGGCCATGAGGTAGGCATTGCGCATCAAGGTGCGCTTCTGCATGAGGGCAAAGCCTGCGAAAACGATGCAGAAGAATACCCAGAAGTGCATCTGTGTGAAGAGCAACGGACTGTTCTCGTCGAAAGAAAAGACGTCCAGCAGATAGGATATGATTAATTCATAATTCAAAATTAATAAATTCAAAATTCAAAATTAATAAGGTCATAATTCAGAATTTACAATTGAGTTATATAATAGGTCGGCCAGGAGTTCGTAGCCTGGACGGAGGAAATGAATGTGGTCGCGATTCATCAGGTGGGTATTCACCCAGCGTCCACTACTGCTGAAGCCGCCCATAATGCGGAACTGGTTCCAGACGGCACCGTCGCACTCGCGTGCAAGTTCCATCATAGCCTGTTCCACCTTCTGTGTGTTGCGGTTGTAGGTCCGGCGCTGTCTGCCCACACGCAGCCAGCAGTCGTTGTTGGTGATGAAGAGGAAGCAGACGTTCGGGTTGGCCTTGCGCAGTTCATCCATGAGGCGGCGATACGAAGCCTTGAATGCTTCTGCGTCAAAGCGCGACGGAGGCACGTTGGCATCGTTGATGCCGATACCCATGATGACCAGGTCTGGCGGACAAAGTCTCGAAAGCTCTTCTGCCAAAAGTTCGCAGCGTAACCATGATGGTACGCTGGCTCCATTCACACCGCTTTCCGTATAAACGATGCGCTGTTCACATTCCGGCCAGATGCCGCGTAGGATGAAGCGCGCGCTGTCCCCAACGCCTTTCAGGGCTATGGTACAGAGGCTGTCGGGCTTTGTAAGCAAGAAGAGGAAACTATTCTCTCTACGCTCTGCCGTAATCGTATCACCATTGTCGCATACGAGATATGGCTCTGCTGTGCCTTCGGCCTCTCCGATGATGTGCAGACGGCTGAAGGCATACTTCGAGGGGAGTTCCAGACGGAGCGAGGCAAGGGAGTCGGATGTGATGGCTGCTGCGCCACTCATGCCGAGTCGTTCCGTAGGTGCTGATTCCGTGCAACGCGACCTGTCCCAGATGCCTGATGGCGTGATGCTGTAGTCGGCTGGCGCATTTGTGTGGATAGCTTTCCATGGGAAGAGTAATCCGCGGGCGGCATTGAAATGCTCACGCAGACGGTGCGAGAAGATGCCTGCCTGGACATGACTGCCACCAATGTGCAGAATGTTCAGGTGCTCGTCGCTGTCTTGCAGTCGGTTCATGAGTGAGTCGAAGCGTTCCCGAGGCCCTGGGAAGTCAAGGCGGTTGGCCCCCAACCTTATGCCTGGCACATCGGGGATAGGTACCGTGCCTTGCGCCATTACCGAAAGGGGCAGACATAGTATTAATAATAAATACAACGGTTTCATGGAACGGCTTCTAATGTTTGTATATATTCATCTTGTTCTTCTTGCCTGATGTTTACGGCTGCAGAATCCTCGGCTGTGAGTTCCACTTCCTCCTGCCCTGTGCGGAAGAGGTAAAAGCGGTAGTAGAGATGGAGCGTGTCGTAGAGCAACTGTGCAATCTTCTTTGCTCCAAGCGGGGTGAAGTGGATATAGTCTTCGCCTGCCAGTTGAGGATTGGCATTCACCCAGCGTATAATACTGCCTTTGCCGCCCATAGCTGCATACATGTTCCAGAATGCTGCCCCTGCTTCGTTAGCTGCTGCACGAATACTGTCGTTGAGCGCTGGTAGGATAGGGTAGGACTCCAACTCGCCATTCTCTCCGTTTCGGGCCATATCGGCAGGACCGATGAAGAGCACCTTGGCTTCTGGCGCAAGTTGTTGGAACGTACGTATGAGTTGCTTTGTACTTTCCTTGAATTCGTGCAACTTGGTACTATTAGTAAGGTAGGGCATGCTGTTGCCTCCAAACTGCAGAATGACGAGTGCTACATTCTCGCGGTTAAAGAAAGGATGGAGTGATGAGCGGCTGATGGTCATGAGGTTGCTGCCCGAGCTGCCTCGCATGGGAATGTTGTCCATACTGACACCCGTTTGTCCGTCCAGTTGGATGCCAAGAATGTCCGTCTCACCCTCAACTTCCAATGTGGCTTTGCTGATAGCTCTGCCCATCGATATCGAATAGAAGCAGGGTTCGCCACCGCTGCTAAAGGGTATCTCCTGTGCTTCCCCCTCTTCACCAATTCTCAGCAGCACCGTTGCAGGTGACCTGGTAATAACAGTGATGCGGCTGAAACGGCTTGCGAGGGAATAGTCCTTCCCACCAATTCCCACGAGGCGGATGGTGGCGTGCTCAGGGATGTGTGTCACCCTTGCCAACGGACCATAGAAGTTGCTTGCCCCTCGCTTATCGGCAGGTCCGTAAGACAAGTATTGCGGCACATCATCAGGTATGATGCTTGAGTGGAGTGTGAAGGTGGGGATGGTCTGCAGGGCAGGCACCAATCCGACGCCTATTCCGCCAAATTCCTCCTGAAACTTTTGTCGCAGCAGGCTTGTGATGCGGTCGCACTCAATTTGCGAATCACCATAGTGCATAATACGCACGTGTTTAGTACTTGCAAGTTGTAGCGTCTCCCACAGCCCGTCCAGATAAGTTTCGTCATTGTCGGGCATATAGATGCGTGCTGCATTTGTTTCGCAATATGTACGGAATTCCTCTATCTGCTTGGCGTTGAGTGCTTCCTGTCTCATCTGCAACAATTCCTCCGGCGTGAGATCAAGCAATGTGTCCTCTTCCTCGTATATCTCCTCCAGCTCAGTGTGCCCTCCCATCACCTCAGTCAGACTTGGGAAGCGCAACTGGATGCCGCCTCCCAACGGAAAGCCATCAGGAGGGAAACAAACGCAAAGCAGAGCAAGACCTGCCAGTACGCTGAAAAAGAAAAGCACTAACTGACGCGGTTTCATATAATTTCAAGTACGATGTACGATGAACGATGTCCTATTATATAGGATTTAGGTCGCAAAGGTACGAAAAAAAGTTGAAAAGTTGAAAAGATAAAAAGTTAAAAAGGTGAAGAGTTAGGGATAATTCTTCATTCTTCATTTTTAATTGACTTCGTCGAGCCTGCTTTTGTTCGGAAATATTCAAAAAAACTTGATATTCCTCTCACTTAATCGCAGCCTTCTTCATTTTTTTCCTTATCTTTGCACTATTCTTTGCATTTTACTATTCATTTTTTATCCAAAATGAGAGACCGTTATCAACAAATAAAAAACAACAATGAGCTTGCCGAATTGTTGAGCAAACCAGAACAGGAACTGAAGCGCTATGCTTTTCAGAATGTTAACTTTACCGATATAACGGAGCTTGCTTTGAGGCATTCTTATCGTGAATGTCTTTTCCTGAGCTGCCGCTTGCCGATGGGACTCAAACGCCAGTCAAGAGATTGCCTTTTCCTGCCAAATATGGGCGAAACATTCGGCTTCCCCAGTCACCTTTATTCTCCGGAAGAGCTCTATGACGGCTACAATCCCGACCAGCCAGACAGCTATGAGAAGTGTTACGACGGACGTGTCTATCGCCATTACCTGAAAAAAGGGAAGTATCTCACGGATGTCAAGGAGATGTTGGCCCGCTCGCTGCACGACCACTCTATCAGCGACTGTCTGCAGGACTACCTCTCGCACATCGACGAGCGCCGTCTCGTAGGTGTGATGGGCGGACACGGGCTCTCGAGACTTGACGAGACGTATCTCCAGGTGGTACGTTTAAGCAAACGTCTCACCGAAGTAGGTTTCCTAATGGTTTCGGGCGGCGGACCTGGAGCGATGGAGGCAACGCATTTGGGAGCTTGGATGGCAGGACGTACCGAAGAAGAACTGCAGGAGGCACTCACCATCATGAGCGTTGCGCCTCTCTATTCAGATTCCGGTTGGCTTTCAACAGCATGGGAGGTTCACAACCGCTTCCCCAACCTCGGCTACGAAAGTCTCGGCATTCCTACTTGGCTATATGGACATGAGCCCTCCACTCCCCTTGCCACACACATCGCCAAGTATTTCGACAACAGCATCCGCGAGGATGGTATCCTCACCATAGCCCGAGGTGGTATCATCTACACCCCTGGCAGTGCTGGCACCTTGCAGGAGGTCTTTCAGGAAGCGGTACAGAACCATTATCTCACCTATGGCTATGCGTCGCCTATGATTTTTATGGGAAAGAAATTCTGGACGGAGAAAGTTCCTGTTTGGCCTTTTATTATGGAACTTGTGGAAAACGGGACATACAAGAACCTCATCCTCTGTCTGACGGATGTTGTTGAGGAAGCGGAACGAGTGCTTCGTGGAGAATAAATAAAAGGGCGCACTGGTGATGTGATGAAACTCCGAAAAACAGGTTTTGAGGGTTCACCGCCTTTGTAATCCATCTAACCAAAATGGGATGGCACGCCATTGGCAAGCGAAACATTTCTCGGTATTAAAATGTAAATTGATGAGTATCCCGATCAAACCAGTACGCCCGTATGATGTCTCTGTCCTGCCAACTGCAAGACCCACTTTAGGTCTTCAATGATAATGCAAAATTACAGTTTCTGTGTTTATTATGCAAGTTTTTTTAGCATTTTCTTCGTTTCTTCTTGCCATTTTGCTGAATAATTACTAATTTTGTTTAGAAAAACGAAAAAAAAGTACCTATGACATTGCATTTTTCGATAGAATATCGGACGAACTGGGGACAGAATGTTGAAGTAGAACTTTGCTTCCTTTCTGTTGACGGGAAATCGCATTGGCAACGCATCCCTCTCGAGACCGATGACGGACTAAATTGGAAAGGTGTTTACATGCTTAAAGCACGTGGGAAGCAGATGAGATATACATATATCATTACAGAGGCTCCCCAGTCATCTTCCGTTGGAGAGAAGGTCAACGTTGTTCGTCGCGAATGGGATGTCGTGCCGCGTATGTTCCCTGCCAATGATGCACGCACCTATTTCTTCATTGACCATTGGCGTGACGTACCTGCAGCATCTTACCGTTATACCGATGCATTCCAAGTGGCTACGGGTATTTGGAAGATGCCAATTGCTACGATGGCTCTTTTCCCTCGTACATTTCTCTTTCGCATTTTGGCACCTCAGCTCGCTCTTGGTGAAAGGGTTGCTCTTGTAGGTGACCAGCCCTCGCTTGGCAATTGGGATACCGCTCGTGCTCTGCCGATGATTCAATCGGAACGGAATGAATGGCTCATCTCTATTAGTGGGGACGGTTTGCTCCTGCCGTTCCAATATAAATATGTAGTGATAGGAGAAAACCAGACTGTCAAGTGGGAGGAAGGGGAAAACAGGCAAAGCCCATCTGCTGTTCAATGGTCTTCTGGCTTACCGCCCGAGCACCAACATAATGCAAGTATGGGCAATGGTCAATGGGTATTAGCTCTTACAGATGGCGAGATTCGTTTGAAAGCTCCCCATTGGAAGGTTGCAGGACTTGTGGTACCTCTCTTCTCGCTTAGGACTGAAGGTAGTCAAGGTGTAGGTGACTTTGGTGACCTCAAGGAAATAGTTAATTGGGCAGTACAGACAGGCATGCATGCTATTCAGCTTCTGCCCATTAATGATACGATACAGGAACGCACGAAGACAGACAGCTATCCCTACAATGCCATCAGTGTGCATGCTCTGCATCCTGTTTACGCAGACCTTAGGCAGTTGCCGCTTGCTGATGCGGAAAAGCTCGCCTCTTTCCAGGAGAGGTGGCAGCAGTTGAATGCCCTTCCGGCCTTGAATTATGTAGAGGTTGTCCAGCTGAAGGAGGAATACCTGCACTTGCTCTACGAAGAACAGCGGCGCAGTGTTTGCCAGAAAGCTGCTTATCGTACTTTCGTTAGCGAGAATGCCGAATGGCTGCAGCCCTATAGCGTCTTCTGTCATTTGCGCGACACTTATGGTACGCCTTGCTTCTCTAAGTGGCCGAAGCTCTCGACATACAACCATAGTGGCGTGATGAAGTACATCGACCGTTATGCAAAGGCGGTGGAATACTATGTTTTCGTACAGTACCTCCTGCATACTCAACTTGCTGATGCAGCAGACTATGCCCGACATCATCATGTTTTCCTCAAGGGTGACTTGCCTATCGGCATCAGTCCTTGTAGTGTTGAAGCTTGGCACGAACCGCATCTCTTCCACATGGATATGGCGGCTGGTGCTCCACCAGACGATTTCGCTCAGGATGGACAGAACTGGGGCTTCCCCACATACGACTGGGAGCGAATGTCTTCAGATGGCTATCTCTGGTGGAAGCAAAGACTCAGCGGTATGGCTCAGTATTTCAGCGCATATCGCATAGACCACATCCTAGGCTTCTTCCGCATCTGGCAGATACCCAAGGACAGTCCTACAGCTCTTCTTGGTCAGTTCTCTCCGGCTTTGCCCATGAGTATAGAAGAGATAGAGTCCTATGGCCTTCACTTCAACTCGGAACTTTTTGTTCGCGATGCCAAACAGCCAAAATGCTATCATCCTCGCATCAGTGTGATAGGTAAAGGTGTCTGGTATTCATTGCCAAAGTGCGAGCAGGATGCTTTCATCCGCCTCTACGATGACTTCTTCTTCCGTCGCCATAATGAATTCTGGGCAGCGCAGGCAATGCGGAAATTGCCTGCACTCCTCGCAGCAAGCAATATGCTGGTATGTGGCGAGGATTTAGGTATGGTGCCTGAATGCGTAGGACCTGTTATGCGGCAACTGGGTATCCTAAGTCTCGAGATACAGGCAATGCCAAAGACGTATGGTGAAACCTTTGCACAGCTGCATCGCAATCCTTATCGCAGTGTTGACACTATTTTCACGCATGATATGCCAACACTCAGGCTATGGTGGAAGGAGAATCCGGAGCGTACCCAGACCTACTATAATACTGTTCTCGAGCACGACGGCGAGGCACCTGCCGAATTGTCCGGATGGCTATGCGAGGAGATTGTGTCTCATCATCTTAACAGTCCATCGATGCTCTGTCTCATCAGCCTTCAGGACTGGCTCTCAATAGACGAGGAGTTAAGAAATCCCGATATGGCGGCCGAGCGTATCAATGTTCCATCCAATCCAAAGAACTATTGGTGTTATCGTATGCATCTGCCTATCTCTAAACTTCGTGATGCCCAATCCCTAAACGAACGCCTCCATTTGCTCATTACCCGTTCAGAGCGAACATAACCTCATAGCCTCTTCATCTGATTCCCCTCGCGTTCAGAGCTTTGATATAGGCACGTGCATTTCTGCGGTGTTCCGATAGTGTTATGGCAAAATTGTGCGTTCCTGAGAAGTCCTCTTTTGCACACATATACAGGTAGTTGTGTTCTGCATGATTAAGCACTGCTTCAAGTCCTGCAATGCTTGCAATGCGGATGGGACCTGGCGGCAGACCTTGGTTACGATAGGTGTTGTAGGGACTTTCTGTCAAGAGATGCTTGCCCAAAATACGTCGAAGCGAGAAGTCTCCGACTGCGAACTTCACCGTTGGATCGGCCTGTAACGGCATGCCTATACGCAAACGATTGAGATACAAACCCGCAATCATCGGTTTCTCTGCATCATTGGCTGTCTCCTCATCGACAATGCTTGCCAACGTAGCCACCTGTTCATGGGTCAGGCCGCATGCTTCTGCCTTTGCTTTTCTTTTTGCCGTCCAGAAACGGTTGTTCTCGCGTTCCATACGCTCTATGAGTTTATCCACGGAAATGTCCCAATAGACTTCGTAGGTGTTGGGAATGAAAAGAGCCGGGATAGTGGCAGGGGTATAGCCGTGCGTGGCCAGATAAGTGCTGTCAGTCAGCGCAGTAGCAATTTCGGCAGAATCCACCATTAGACTCTGTGAGAGTACTGCAGCTAACCTGTCCATTGTGCGGGAAGTCGGTACAACGAAGTTCATCGGTTCTTGAGTACCATTTCGCAAAAGACGGAACAACTCGAGGCACGTCATACCTTCTGGTACGCGATAGCGACCTGTACGGGTGTGGTAACTGAACACCTTGCTATAAACATCCCAACGCCAGCCCAGGGCAGATTTTGTCCGTACGCTGTCCACAGTATCGTCTCGGTCAATGTATATCAGTCGCCCTTTCCCGCCTTCTTCGTTTGGAGCCTTTGCTGTAATCAAAGATAAAGTGGCGAATACGGCGATGCCGATGAGTATGATGGCCAGCCCAATGACAAGCCATAGAAAGTTCCTTTTCATTGTCCTTAATGCTTAATCGAATGCAAAATTACAAAAAATTATCACTTTCCCTTTGATTTTGAATTTTGGTTTTTGTTTTTTTACTTTTTCTCAATAATTTTTCACTTTTCATTTTTCATTTTTCACTTTTTATTGTATCTTTGCACCCGCAAATCGCCACTATGGCTCAGTTGGTAGAGCAACGCATTCGTAATGCGTGGGTCCGGGGTTCGAGTCCCCGTAGTGGCTCAATAACGGCATTTAGAGAGTTCTGTTGAAAGAGCTCTCTTTTTGTTTCTATAATTGCTTGAAGTAAAAAATAAACGTCGCATTTTCAGTTACTTGTGAGAGTTGATAATAATAATTGTTTAACTCGCATCAATGGCGACACAGAAAGACGAGAAAGGACAGGGAAAGACGGAAAATCGCCGAGCCAAGCCATGTTAGTGATTGCCTCAGTGATTTGAAGTGCGGAGATTGGGAAGACCTGCTTCCCCCTACGTACGACAAACAATGAGCCTTCCTGCCGTAACACGTGCAGCCCTGTCCATCGCAAGAGACATCTTGTTTTCACCTGCGTAAGCGTGAAGCTGCCATTAAGAAGGCGGAACACGAAGCGCAGTTCTTTGTCTGGCAGTTCCTGCCAAGACTTAGGGATAGACAAATCGATGACTGTTTTCATACTGCAAAGGTACGGAAGCAGTCAAAAGTACGAAAAGACAAAAAGAGCGACACGCTTAACAATATTCTTAAAGAATAAATTAACAGATAAAACTGTGTCTATTCGAGTTATTCTAATGAAAAAATCCGTATCTTTGTCATCAGTTAACATAGCATTAGGAACTGATATTATGAAAAACATACGTTTATCCTTGTCAAAACTCATTTGTGGATTGCTTTTCTTCACCACAGGAATCTGTACGGCGCAGACCGTGCCTGACTTCGTGATGCCCCAAGCAGAGGAAGCGTTTATTCGCTACCTCAACTGGAAAGGCGGTGAAGAGACACTTGTTTTCCCCATTCTCACGGATGTGCACACCGGATGGTATAGCGACAGAGGCGAAGCCTATAGACATCTCGGCTATATGGCTGCTACTGACCGGCTCTTTGGGTACGACTTCATGGCCAATCTTGGAGACATCGGACTGAATGGAGGAGAAGCCCGCAACTCTTCAGAAGCTGCAGACAAGGTCGTCATGCAGACTCGCCAGCAGATGGAACTTTTCCCCGGCGTATGGATTTATACACCAGGCAACCATGATTGGGACGGAGGAGCAGGACGCCACTACACCAGCCAGTTCCTTTCGGACGCTTTCCAGAAGCCAAGTGAGCAATATTCTGAAGGCAACCTGCATATCGCAGAAGGCAAGGCTTATGGCTACTACGACCTGCCAGAAATGCACGTCCGCATCATCTTCCTGAACAGTCAGGGGACAGAGACGCTTGGCGAGAACTACTACACCTTCGACAACGAGCAATTGGAGTGGCTGATTGATGTATTGAAGTGTACAAGCAAAGGTACAGATATCTTGACATTCTCTCACTATATGCCCCATCCTATAGGACGCTGGATGAGTGTGAAGGATGCCAAGCGTCCAACCTGCGAAGTGCTTTGTCATCTGCTGGCCGACTTCGTGAATCGTCGGAAGGGCGGGGAGCTTGGATTGGAATGGAACTTCAAGCGAAGCAAAGGCCGACTGGTAGGCCTCCTATGTGGCGACACCCATTGCAATAGACACATCAAAGATGATGGCGTAAATTACTACATCACCCAGGGGCTGGGCTTTGTGGACCACGGGCAGATGCTTCCCGGTCAGACACATGCCGACTATGACCTGAATGCATCCCTGTGTTTCGATGTGATAGCCTTGAAACTTAAGAGCAAGCAGGTACATTCCTTCCGAGTGGGAGCAGGAGGTAAGGATTACGATTTGGAGTTCTCGTACTAATTCTATTCAGAACCAAAACCCTTTTGACTCTTTTTTGTTCTCGAAGATGGGCGGCGTGTACAGTTCGGCGGTCGCTGCTCCGTCCGTTGGAGGCGGAGAAGAGAGCCTTTGCGCTTACTGACAAGGCAAGGCGGACAATGCGCCTTGGATTTCATCCGACCATTTCACACCATGACAAAGATTAAGCAGGCTTATCTTTGTTCATTTGGCTTAACGAAATGGTTCAAATCATAGTGACCGATAAGAGGAAGCAGAAAGACTACTTCGCGATGGGCATCTTAGCGCGTTGCCAAGCCAAGATGCCGCCATCAAGATTGATGACCTCGTACCCCAGCTTCACCAACTTCTGAGCAGCCGACGCGCTGCGACGGCCACTGCGACAATATACAGCCACAGCCTTTTCCTTCGAGAGCTTGGCGGTTGCCTGCTCCTCGAAGTTATAGGAATAGAAATCTACGAGCAGCGCATCAGCAATATGACCTTCCTCATATTCCTCTTTCGTGCGCACGTCCAGCAGTTGCACTGTGGCCGTGTCACCGATGATTTGGGCGAACTCTTCAGAAGAGACTGTCTTGAAACCTTTATTGCGATGCGCATTCACAGCCCAAGCTGTTACAACAATAATAGCGAGAACGACTGCGAGAATGATTTTCGTATTCATCATATATTATTATCCTTAAAACGGCTGCAAAGGTACGACAATTATTTAGATAAATTGGAATTTACTTTTCAAACTTAACAAACATATTTCGGAAATTGAGTATGGTTTTCCTATGCTGAAGAACGGCGGCAATACCTATATTGCCATGACAATGGTCGTCAGTCAGCGAGCTTTCTTCGTCAACAACAGCCTCGACAAGCTGAATCGGCGTGTTGCCTATGGAAAGGCTGAATGGTCGGATGACTTTCATTTCTCTTGCCCCAGCACTTCCATACCCACCGCCTGAGATAGTGTCTGTTGTGGCTACTTTATCAACAACCTCACGATGACTATTGTAATAAGCAGCGTAGAGATAGCAGGCATTATTGCTTGCATTACCAGTGTCGAAGAGAAATCTGAGGTTTTCTTCGTCTATAGTCGCTTCCACATGTGAGTTGTACAGCATGTTTCGACCACATGCTGGCATTGGCGATGGTTTAAAGGGGAACATCATAGTGCTGTCATCCATGCAAATCTGAGTTTCACCGATGGCTGTTATAACGTCGCGGCCTAATATCGGACCAACCCCAACCATGTCGAGAAACTCGCTCTCCTGCTCCAATCCTACGCCTGCTATAATGTTGCGGATGGTGATTTCGCCAATTTGTAGACTGTCGATGAACGTGCGCAGTCCTTTGGAATTTCCTGTATAAGTTATTGAATCGCCTATCAACGGCAGTCCCTTCTCTTTGACGAACTTCTCGGTAACAAAAGTCATTCCAGCCCCAGTGTCAAAATGAAAAGGTATGGTTTCACCATGAAGCGTTACGGGAATACTCATCAATATCGACTTGGCATCTGGATTTCTGTCATCTTTCTTTCTCATCCACGATTCAATCCGTTTAGGTTTCAGTTCCTTCAAGGCGAATGGCACTGAGACATCATGATTGGGACGTGACATACTTTGTGCCGGCAACTCACGCAGAGCATTTAAATGCTGATAATAATAGTCCATACCATCCAGCCCTTGCGTCACGCCTTGTCCTTTCAACTGGTCAAGAACGTTTTTCAAGAAATCAGCCGCCTCGGCATACCGTCCCATCTCTTCCAGCAACTGAGCACGCAGGATGATGAAATTGAATACCCCTGCTCCCAAGTCGGACTGATAGTTGGACAGCAATTCATTCAGAGCCTCCAGCGCACGTTCCTTTTGGTTGAAGTTACGGGCAATCATAGCCTCTGCCACTACCTTCAAAAAAGGTACCTGCATCGAATCCTTTAATATTGGATACTCTTTATCAAGGCCAAACCAATCTTCAGTGTTGATGAATTCACCAATTCGCTGGTCTGGTTGCTGAGCATAAATCACCTGAGAAGATAATAGTGACAGCAAGAATATAACAATAGTTTTTAGCATATAAATTCCGATTTGTCTGATTGCAAAGGTACGACAAAATTATGAAACCACAAAGCCTAACACAAAAAAACTCACGGACGAGCCGTGAGTTAGAAGAGAAAACAGGAATTGTTCACGCTTCATTGCTCCGGCTATGCCGCCTGCTCCGCGCTTGTCAGCGCAAGAACACAAAATGATGCACGAAAAGACAGAAAAACACAGAGGATTTGATAACTTCAGAAAAAAAGCGTACCTTTGCGGAGAATAAATGGAATAATTCTAACAACAAACCTAATACTTATGGAAAAGAAGACAATCAAGGCGCTGTTTGTAAATGGCAGCCCACGAAAGAGAAACAACACATCGAAGTTATTGGAAAGTGCCATGCAGGGAGCAAGGGATGCAGGGGCAGAAGTAGAACTTGTCAATCTCTATGACATAGATTTCAAAGGCTGTAAGAGCTGTTTTGCCTGTCAGCTGAAGAATGCCAAGACGGGTGGAGTATGTGCATTGAAGGACGACCTTCGTACAGTCCTGGAACATGCACATGAGGCAGATGTCATAGTTATCGGCTCACCAGTCTATTTCCATTATCCCACAGGAGAAGTCCGCTCATTTCTCGAGCGTCTGAACTTCCCGAATTTCACCTACGAATATGATGCTCAGGGGAATCGTGTCCGCCCCATTGACCCTAAGAACACAGCCATGATATTCACCATGAATGTGAATGAAGCGACCTTCGATGATTGGGGGTATCGCATGATACTGGGGAAATGTGCTGAAACCATGCGTGCAAACTTTGGCAAATGCGAGGAGCTTTATGTCTTTGATACCTATCAGTTCAACGATTATTCCCGCTATGCAAACACCATGTTTGACGAAGAGGTCAAGCGCCGCCACCGAGATGAGCAATTCCCTAAAGACTTAAATAAAGCCTATGAACTTGGCAAGCGCCTTGTAGAAGCATCTTAACTTGCAATCCTCAGTTAGCCCCAAATCAGTTCGACAACTTTAGAAATAAATTCCATAGCTAAAAGTTTTCTGCAAAGGTACGGTAAAGGGTAAAAAGAAGAAAAGACAATACATCGTGTAAATTTTATTGATTTAGGAAAAAAACTTCGTTGGAAAATTTGGAAAATCGACCTTTCTGCACTACCTTTGCAGGCGATTTTGACAGGAATCCATATTATGAGACTGCGTTACTACAATTTGGAAATACATCAAATTAACTCCATTCATGACTTTCATAAATGGGGACGCAGTTGCCAGCATTGATTGTCTCGTTCGTGCGTGTGTAACAATCATCTGTAGAATCATTTAACCTTATTATATCTTATTATGTTGAGCAAGAAATCCCTGCTCATGTTTGCTATTGCAATCATGGGCACAGGGAGGTGTGTGATGGCTCAGGAACAGCCTGCGCCCGAGCGAAGCGAAGAACTAGCCATGTCGCTGGAGCAGTTGTTTCGGACGGCAGAAGAGCACAACACCTCCATCAAGAGTTTTCAGTCGGCCATCCAGGAAGCCGAGACTGGTGTAAAAGCAGCCAAGGCAGAGCGATTGCCAGATGTTGACGCTTCCCTCTCGTTCTCGTATCTTGGAGGCGGATGGATAAGCGACCGAGACTTCAAAAATGCAGTAGGTATTCACATCCCGCACTACGGCAGCAACTTTGCTATACAAGCCTCATGGGCTATCTATACTGGTGGTGCCATCAGAAGCGGCATCAGCCTCAGCCAGCTGCAGGCGGACATGGCACAGGCCAATGCCCAAGAGAACCGTCAGCGCGTTAGGATGTTGCTGACAGGGCACTACCTGCAACTTCACAACCTGAAGAATCAGCAGCGTGTGTTTGATGAGAATATCGCCCTGACAGAAACCCTTATTGAACATACCCGGAAAAGGCAATCGGAAGGCGTGGCGCTAAAGAACGACATCATTCGCTATGAATTGCAGTTGGAGCAACTGAAGCTGGGACGCACACAAGTGCAGAACCAGGCCAAGATAACCAACCATCAGCTCGTTACGGCACTTGGCATCGAAGAAGACATATCAATCCTTCCGACAGAAGCCTTTGAAAAGGAAACCGATGAGATAGAAGCGGAAAGCAATTGGCAACAGGCAGCAACATATAATGCGCCAGCCCTCAAACAGGCTCAGTTGGGCATAGAGATGTCCAAGCAGAAAGAGCGCTTGGAGAAGAGTACACGCCGACCCACAGTTGCCCTCATAGCCGAGGAGCATCTTGACGGGCCTATCACGGTGGAGATACCCAACCTGAACAAGAACCTGAACTATGCTTTTGTGGGTGTAGGCATGAAATACCGCTTCGGTTCGCTCTATAAGAACAGCAAGCGCATCCTTCAGGCCAGAATAGCGACTGAAACAGCACGCCACCAGCAGCAAGCAGCCATAGAAGGCGTAGAGAATGCTGTTCAGGCGGCATATACCGACTATCAGACAACGCTTACAGAACTGGAGACAAGCAAGAAGAGCGTCGAGCTGGCCCAGCAAAACTATAGTGTCATCAGCAACCGCTATCAGAACGGGCTGGCATTGGTCACCGACATGGTAGATGCTGCCAATCAGCGTCTTGATGCCCAGCTGGCACTTGTGAACAGCCGCATAAAAGTGTTGTTCAACTATTACAACTTGAAATACATTACAGGTACATTATAAATATAGTAAAATGCAAAATGGAAAAACATAAACTTACATCCCTCATCTATAATTGTGTCATCGTCTGCTTCCTGCTAGTAGGAGCTGTTATAGTATTCCTGCAGTTCGTACATTTCGGCAACATTGAGTTTACCGACAATGCCCGTGTACGCCAGCACATCACTCCGCAGAACACCCGAGTTCAAGGGTTCATTCGCGAGATTCGCTTTGAGGAGTTCCAGCCCGTTCACAAGGGCGACACTCTGGCCATCATCGAAACAGCAGAGTTTCGTCTGCGTCTGGCTCAAGCCGAGGCTGATCTGGCCCGTGCAGAACAAGGCAGTAAAGCCACAGGCAGCAGTATTCAGACCACAGAGGGAAACATACAGGTGACAGAAGCAAGTATTGAAGATGCCCGTGCTCAGATGGAGAATGCCCAACGCGAAGATAAGCGCTTCGAGAAACTCCTTTCGGAAGATGCCGTCACCCAGCAACAATACGACCATGTCCACACAGCCTACCTCTCGGCCAAAGCCCGCTACGACCAAGTGCAACGCTCACGCATGGCCCAGCATCTTGTGAAGAACGAACAACAGCATCATCTCTCAGCCTCCGTGGCTGCTCTTGAACTGGCGCGTGCTGCTGTCGATTTGGCTCGCCTGAATCTCTCGTACTGCTACATCATTGCCACTTGCGACGGCGTACTTGGCACCAAGGACATACAGGAGGGGCAGCTCGTACAACCAGGTCAAACATTGGTGAACATCGTATCTGACGACGAGAAGTGGGTGGAAGCCAACTATAAGGAAAGCCAACTGCCGCATATCAAAGTGGGCTCGAAGGCAAGCATAAAGGCTGATGCTGTACCCGTTGAGCAATACGAAGGAGTAGTTCAGCGTATCAGCTACGCCACAGGCTCAGCCTTCTCTCTGCTGCCCATCGATAATGCCACCGGAAACTTCGTCAAGGTAGAGCAACGAGTAACCGTCCGCATATCGCTGGAAGGGAACAGCCCCGAGAAACTTGAAAAGCTGCATGCCGGCTATAATGTAGAATGTGAAGTAAAGTATTAGAGCATGTTTCCATTACCTCCTCCACCTCCTGCAGGCATGGGCTTCATGATGCCTATGTTCCGCTCTTGGGTGCCAAAACGTATTCAGCCCTGGATATATGTCGTGACAGTATTCTGCGTACAGTTTAGTAGCGGCATGTATTTGGGAGCCTTGGATGCTATCCGCGGTACCACAAACTTTATGATAGAAGACCTGCTCATGCTGCTTTATGCAGGATTGGCAGGCATGGCCATATACTTCCCCATGCTCTTCCGTATGAAGTTCCGCTTCACCAATCAGCAACTCCTGTGCGGAGCCGCCATCGTGATAGGCATCTGCAACTTCATCACGATGTATTGCCAGTCCATGCCCATACTTCTGGCCGTATGTTTTATATCCGGCATGGCAAAGATACAAGGGACCTTCGAGTGTATGTCGAATATCCAGCTGTGGATAACCCCCAGACGCGACTTTGCCGTATTCTTTCCCGTCCTTCACATCGTCCTTCTGACGGCCATCGAGGGCAGCGGATTCCTGGCAGCATGGTTCGCCCACCACTTCACATGGCAGATGATGCACCTGTTCACTATCGGCACCATGTCGTTCATACTTCTCACACAACTGACCCTTTGCCGTCCTTTCTGTCCTATGCCACAAAGGATTCCCCTGAAGGGTATCGACTTCCTGTCGGGGCTGCTCATCAGTCTGCTCATGCTTGTGGTGTGCTACATCATAGTCTATGGCGACTATCGCATGTGGATGGACTCCCGCAACTTGCGGCTGCTCGCCGGAGTAGCCTTTTTGCTTGGAGCACTTATACTGCATAGGCTCTCACACGTAAGCAATCCCTACGTTTCGCCAAAGATATTCACCTATCGGAATGTACTCCCAATACTCATAGTAACAGCCATAGGCGAACTGTTGTTAGGCTGCGAGCATACGGTAGAAGAAATCCTGTACGAAGAAGTGATAGGTCTGGAGGAACTGACCAAAGAAAAGCAGTTTCTATGGGCTTTGCCGGGCGTATATGTTGGCGTACTCGTCGACCTGCTGTGGCTGAAAGTCCTGAAGTGGCGCGTATGGAAGCTTTTCGGCATCGGCTTCGGCCTGATTCTTGTCTATGCCGTACTGATGTATTTCACCCTCGACATGCAGGTGAACATAGAGCAGTACCGGCTTTCCATCGTGCTCCGTGGATGTGCATACGCCATACTTGCAGCCACACTCATGTGGTCGCTCGACGAATCGATACCCGACCTGGAGCAATTCTT
>JAILRU010000086.1 GCA_024697945.1 Bacteroidaceae bacterium | reverse complement strand
GCCTGAGCTACTATGTTGACAAGATAACGAAAGTTGTTCATAATTCCTAGTTTTTGAGTTTTGGGTAAATTGCAAAAATTGCGTTTTCATTGTACTTTTGAATTGCGGAAAAGCTCTGCTGTGAAGCAGGGCTTTTCTGTTAAGAAATGCAAAAAAATCAATTTATCAATTATCAATTTCCAGTGGTCTGACCCCCAAGGAAGTGAAAAGTGAAGGCTGCGATTAAGCGAGAGCAATGATAAGCTTGCTTAAGCATTGCCGAGCGGAAGCAGTCTCGACGAAGTCAAAAGTGAAAAGTGAAAAATGAAAGGGCGCGATGTTTGATGTGACCAAAAAGAAAGTGAAAAGTGAAAAGTGAAAATGAAAGGGGGAAAAAGAAATGAAAAGGGAAATGAAAAGGCGCAATGTTAGCCAAGCGGAGGTAGTCGCGGATTCCCCCCAAGCTTAGCTCCGAACAATAAGATGCTGTAAGCTGTGTTCACTTCATCTCTATGCTGTACGTCCCTTGGGACTTGGGCGATGAGACTGTTATATTGACGGTGCCTTTCTCTCCTTGCGGCTGGATGATGAGGAGGGCTTGTCCACGGAAAGTGGTGGGATTGAGCGAACGGAAGGAACGGAGGTCGTAGGGATGGCCTGTTCCGGCAATGGCAATGTGACGAGCGCCAGAGGTCTTGATGTCAAGGGGAATCTCGGCTGTGGGGCAGAGGTTGCCATCTGAATCCACTACCTTAATATTTACATAGGCAAGGTCATTGTGAGAGGCGCTGATGACTTTGCCAGCGGACTCAAACTGTATGGCAGCAGGAGCGCCTGAGGTGCGGAACACGACTTCGGCCTTCTTGCCGCGAACCACTTCTGCCTTCAGTTCGCCAGGCTCGTAAGCCACGCGGAAGGTGGCTGTGTAATTGTCTGGATTGACGTCCTGCTCTCCTATAACCCTGCCATTGATGGACAGGCGGACACGGGACTCACGGGTATAGACGTTGACGCGTAGGGAGTCGCTGCGATGGCCGTTGACATTGTGAACCACGCCACGAAGAGAGGCGTTGTCGTACTTCTCGGGACGAATATCGACGGGGAGATAACCGCCCCAATCCCAGTGGTTCTCTTCCGCTGTCCAGCACCAGCCTAATGCATCCTCGTATTCGCCATCGGTCACAGACGGGCGTACTGCCATAGCTATCTGTCGCTCGCCCCATACCACATCGCGATAATAGGATTGCGGCTTTTTCTGGCCTATCAGGTCGATGTCGCCACACCAGGCATTGAACCAGGGCCAGGCAAGATTCTGAATCCAGCCGCGGTCGCTACGCTCCACAACGTGACTGATGCCTGCCTCGCCAATATAGTCCATTGCAGTCCATACGAAGTCGCCGAGGATATAGGGATGCTTCTCGATTGTGTTCCAGTTGGCAGCCACAGCGTTGGGAAACGATTCGGAACCGTACATGATGCGCTCAGGAAACTTCTCGTGGTCGCTCTCGTAATATTGAAGCCCATAGTTATAGCCGCCCACCTCTACGTTCTCAAAGGCACGATAGGAGTCCTTTTCCCACGTGAACTTCTGTGCCTGACGGTCCCAGAATTCGCAAACGGCAAAGGTTGTGGGTCGTGTCGTGTCTTCCCGCTTGATAACACGGACGATGGCCTCGGCAAGTTCCTTGCCGCGAGGTACGTCCGAACGCTGGGCAATCTCGTTGCCGATGCTCCACATGATGATGCTGGGATGGTTGCGGTCGCGGCGCACCATCAAGGCAGCATCGTATTCAAAGTTTGTCGTGCCAATGCCAACTGGCTTGCCATCGATGATGACCTGCTTTTCCTTCGAGAAGTAATTGCTGTAATCGTCCTTGCGTTTGGGCTCTTCCCACTGGTCGAAGCATTCATCGATGACCAACATGCCGAGACTGTCGCAGGCATTGAGGAAAGCCTCGGTGGGCATGTTGTGGCTCGTGCGAACCGCATTGTAGCCCTGCGCCTTCATCAGTTCAACCTTTCGCACCTCAGCGCGGTCGATGGCAGCAGCGCCCAGCAATCCGTTGTCGTGATGCACGCAACCGCCACGCAGCTTCATCGGCTTGCCATTGAGCAGGAAGCCTTTATCGACAGAAAAGCTGATGGTTCGGATGCCAAAGGGAATGACTATCGCATCGAGCTCACTCTTGGCATCATCGAGCAGACTGATACGAGCGGTGTAGCGATAAGGCGAATCGACAGACCACAGACGCGGGGACTTCACAGTCAACATACACCCCTCGCCCTTTGGAGAGGGGCTGGGGGTGAGGCTGGTAGCCACAACGTGACTCTCGGCATCCAAAATCTCCACCTTCAACTCGCCGCTTGCCGTTGCCGCATTCTCGTTAAGCACCTTTGCCTTCACCTTGACGAGAGCGTTCTTCCCGTTCACTTCCGATGCATCGACATAGGTGTCCCATTCGTCGAGACGCAGTCTGCCGGTTGTCTCCAACCAGACATGGCGGAAGATGCCGCTGCCTGCATACCATCGGCTGTTCATGCCCTCGTTGACCGCCTTGACGGCAACGGTCACTTGTCGCTCGTCGTTCGTGTTGCGGTATGCCTTGTCGCTAAGGATGTCGTTCAGCTCCACCACGAAAGGCATATAGCCATAGACGTTCATCGCCGCTTTACGTCCGTTCACCCATACCTCGGCTTGATTATACACGCCATCAAAGCGCAGGCGGAACGTCTTATCTCTGAGTGTCTTATCCAAGGAACCCCCATCGGTAGGCAACGTGAACGTCTTGCGGTACCAACCTGTGCCGCCCACAGTCTGACCCGTGTCGCTGTCACCTATGCTCAGGCGTGAGAAAGGTCCTACCTGCCAGTTTTTCCACTCGGGGGTCTGCTCCCTATAGTCGTGGGCATACGCCACAGGTTCCATGCTGAAGTCGTGCGGCACGATGACCTCGCGCCATTTAGAGTCATCGAAGTTGACAGCCTCTGCGTTAACCACCTCTCCACGATGGAATCGCCATCCCTCGTCAAACGATTGCTTACGTTCAGCGCCCGCGCCCATCGGCGCAGCAAACAATAATCCCGATACAGCCAGTAGGCAAATAATCTCTTTCTTCATCATAGTGTCGATTTAAAGGCGCATATAATGTCCGTTTACTCATGTGCGCCGCAACAAAGTTACAAAATTTTCTGCAACAAGAAAAATCGCAGGGGCATTTTCAATACATTTTATCTATTTTGCGTAACAAAAGATGCGAATAGAGTGGGGGATTGGGCAATAATTCTTATATTTGCAATCGTAAAACGACGAAAAGAAATCATGAGCGACATGAAAAGATTTGTCTTCTTTTTGACATTGGCGGCGGTTATGGTGACGCTTTTGTCAAGTTGTGCCGTACATCCGTCGGGTTGGAAGTTGGTCTGGAAGGAAGACTTCAAGGGTAAGGTGATTGACGAGCGTGTATGGTCGCGAATAGGGAAGGGGCCTTCTGACTGGGACGACATGATGTCGCTACGTCCGGACCTGGCATACATCGAAGACGGACAGCTGGTGCTCCTGGGCAAGGAAAACGACAAATCGGGGACTGACACCACGCCCTTCGTTACTGGCGGCATCTGGAGCAGCCATAAGAAGTCGTTCCGACTTGCCAGGTTTGATATCCGTGCCCGCTACAACAATGTGCAGGGATTCTGGCCTGCGCTGTGGCTGATGCCCGATACCGTGGTGCCGGCACCGAACTATGCCGAGATAGACATCATGGAACACGTCAACTTCGAGACTGTAGCGCATCAGACGGTACACTCGCACTACACGCTTCATATCAATGACGAGAACAAGCCAAAACAAACCGTAGCCGCGGAGTTCAACGTCAACGATTGGAACACGTATTCCACAGAGATTCATCCCGATAGCATCTGCTTTTTCATTAACGGGAAGAAAACGATGACTTATCCCCGTATTGCTGACAAGGCGTATCAGTTCCCTTGGCCCGACTATCCGTTCTACATCATTCTTTCCAATCAACTTGGCGGCAATTGGGTAGGACCTGTGAATGCTCCTGAGCAACTCCCATCGGAACTTAGAGTGGACTGGATTAAGGTATATACACGACATTAGAATAAAGAATAAAGAATGAAGAAACTTTGTCATTATATATCAGAATTCATGGGCTTGTTGGTGCTGGCTTCTGCGGTACTGGCATTGGTGTTTCCCGAGACGCTGTCTGTGGTGCCTCCCAAGGCCATTAACTATCTGCTGGGAGTGGTGATGTTCGGCATGGGACTGACGCTGAACCTCCAGGACTTCAAGGTTGTGTTCAGTCGTCCGAAGGATGTCATCACGGGTTGTCTGGCGCAGTTCACCATCATGCCGCTGCTGGCATGGGGACTGTCCCGTCTGTTTTCGCTCGACGAGGCGCTGGCATTGGGCGTAGTTCTGGTCGGTTGTTGTCCGGGTGGTACAGCCTCCAACGTGATTACCTATCTGGCCAAGGGCGACCTGGCTCTCTCCGTGGGAATGACGGGCGTTTCCACTTTACTGGCACCTTTCCTCACGCCTGTTCTCACATGGGCTTTGGCGGGAAAGAGCGTTGACGTGAATGTGACAAATATGTTTCTGAGCATTCTTTGGGTAGTCATCCTGCCCATTGTCATCGGATTGTTGGTTAAGTGGCTGTGGCCTAAGTTTACGGAGAAAATGACGGACTATCTCCCGGCGTTCTCGTCGATTGCCATTGCATTTATTGTGGCTATTGTCATTGCTGCCAATGCCAGCAAGCTGTCGGCAGGAGGACTGGTTATTATCCTGGTGGTCGTCTTGCACAATATTTGTGGACTGGGTCTTGGCTATCTGATAGGCAGGCTGTTAAGGCTTTCCGAACCCAAGAAACGGGCTATCTCTATCGAGGTAGGCATGCAGAACTCGGGATTGGCCAGCAGTCTGGCTACCATACACTTTGCGGCCTATCCCTTGGCATCCATCCCGGGAGCTATTTTCAGCGTGTGGCATAATATCAGCGGAGCGTTGGTAGCACGAGTTTTCAATCGCGCCCCTTCTGGCTAAATGAAGAATGATAAATGAAAAATGATGAATTTGCTACCGCCTTGATATTTTTTTGAATTATGAATAAAAAGTCGTATCTTTGCAGAAAAAAAATACATAATTGAATGGAAGGGGAGTTAAAGGGAATGGAAGTGAAGTTATAAATAATGAAAATATGAAAGGTTGTTTGAAGAAAGGATGTGGGTGCCTTGTGGTGGTGGTTGTGATGGTCGTCATTGCTGCTGCTGTGGCATGGTTTGTGTTCAGACCTGAATGGCACGACGAATATGGAAAGAGGTTCCAGGACGTTTCCTACGGGCCTCGTCAGCATAATACGTATGACCTCTACTTGCCTGTCGATGCTGACAGGATGGACAGTCTGGCGCTTATCCTCTACATCCACGGTGGCTCGTGGGTGAGCGGCTCGAAGGAGTGGCGCCACGGCGACTGCTACAAATGGGTGCAGGAGGGGTATGCCACTGCCACGATGAACTACAGCCTTCTGGGCGAGGACAGCGTGTCGCTTCTCACTATGCAGGAGGATATCGATGCGTGCATCAGGCATATAGTGGGCTTTGCCGCCGATAGGGGCGCTCGCATTCGCCAGATGGCTATCTCGGGCATTTCGGCTGGTGCTCATCTTGCCATGCTGTTTGCCTACAATCATCCGCATCCGCTGCCTATTCGTTTCGAGGTGATAAAGGTGGGACCTGCGGACCTGCGCCTCCTGTTCCCTTACGATGAGAACGCCAAGGCGGAACGCGTGGAGGACTTCATCTTCAGCTGTACGGGCAAGCGCATGAAAGCCAGCGAGTGTTCCAGGGAACAGCTTGACAGCATCAAGCTGATGGCTTCTCCTGTGTGCTACATCAACGACTCGACTGCCCTGCCTGCCATCTTTGCCTACGGCGGAAAGGACAGGCTGGTGGGACCGGAACACTATCGTGTTCTGCAAGCCATATACGACAGCCTTGCCGCGCCCTACGACCTGATTGTGTTCCCGAACTCGAGCCATTTCCTGCTGCGCGACAAAGACTGCACCGAACGGTATGACAGCACGTTGAATGCTTATTGCAAGAGGTACTTTGGATACTAATAAAAAAGTGAAAAGTGAAGGCTGCGATTAAGCGAGAGCAATGATAAGCTTGCTTAAGCATTGCCAAGCGGAAGCAGTCTCGACGAAGTCAAAAGTGAAAAATGAAAAAATGGAAGTTAAAGGAGTTAAAGACGATAGTTTGGGGAGCAGAAAACAGGTGAAAAGGTGAAAAAGTTAAAAAGTGAAAAATGAAAATGTTGAAAGGTTTCCAATTGTCAATTATCCATTATCAATTATCAATTATAAGAGCAGCGCTTGTACTGCTTTGCTTCTTGTTTGTTCCGGAGGTTGGGGCGCGGACTGTGTCGGTTGGGAAGTTCGGTGCCCGGCCGGATGATGGTCGCCCGGACACGGAGGCTTTGCGGCGTGCTGCTGCATACTGCCGTCAGCATCCGCAGACAACGCTCGTCTTTCCCCCAGGCACGTATGAACTGAGTGATGCTGCGGCTGTTGACATAGAGCGACAGGCCATCAGCGGTGCCCTGGGCAGGGGTCTTGAGGTGCAATGGGCGCTCTTCCAACCGCAGAAGCCTTACGTCACGGGCTTGGACTTCACGGGCTGCGAAGACCTGACCATCCAGGCGAAAGGGGCTCGGCTCGTGGTTGAAGGATGGATGCAAGTGCTCTCCTTCGTGGGTTGCAAGCGACTGACTCTGGACGGGCTGGAAATCACCTACCACCGTCCTGCTGCGACTGAGGGTAGGGTTGTCCGCACCAGCGAAGAGAATTTCGACATTGAATACGACCCTGCGCTCTACACCTACATCGACAGCATTGTGCAGGGACGCTATTATTTCTACAGCAGCGAGCACAGGCATTTCTACTACGGCGGCATTCAGGAGGCTAAGCTGTTGAAGCCAGGCCTGGTCCGTATGACCTCGCGCGTCAAGCCTCCCGTAGGAGACGTCTGTGTCATCCGCTATGGCGGTCACTACCGTCCGTGCGTAATGCTACGCGAATCCGAGGACATCACCCTCCGCAGTCTCTCCATCAGGAGCTTTCCGGGTATGGGAGTGGTCGGTCACCTCTGCCACGATATCCTTATCGACAGCCTGAACATCACTCCGGAGACGGGTCGCGTCAGCTCCACATCGACAGATGCCACCCACTTCACATCGTGCAGCGGTAATCTGACCATCAGCAACTCTACCTTTGCGGGCAATGGCGACGACTGTACAAACATCCATAATTACTACTGGCATATCACGCCAGATGCCTCAGACCTCAGCCGGGTAGAGGTCCGTGTGGAAAATGCAGACCTCCATGCCCAGGCTCTGGATTATCCCTTAGTGGGAGACACGCTTGTCCTGCTGAATAGCAGAAACATGCAGGAGCTGGGGTGCTACGTCTGCCGCCAATGCGAAACCGATGCCGATGCTTGGCGTGTTATGGTTACCCTGGACCGCCCGTTGCCCGCTGCCGATACGGGCAAAATGCTAATGTACAACTACTCTCGCTTTCCGCGCGTACAGATTCTTAATAATGTCGATGACTACAACAATGGTCGAGCCTTCCTGCTGAAAGCCCGCGATGTCGTGGTTCGCGGCAATAGCATCGGACGCTGTACACTCTCGGCTATCAAACTGGGTGCCGAACTCAGCTGGAACGAGGCTGGTCCCGTGGAGCATGTCAGGATAGAGGACAACGACATCTGCGGCGCAGGAACGGACAACGGCTATCGCGCTACGGGCATCATGGTAACCACCGAGTCGCCAGAGACGCCCCCTCATGTGAACCGCAACATCCTCATCCGTGGCAACCACATAGAGGGCAGACATTCCACGGCTATCCTGCTGCATGATGCCGAGAACGTGGAAATCAGCGGCAACACGTTTGTGAACGGACACGAAATCGTGCAAAGGAACTGCCGCAAGATAAGTGTGGGGGAAAACAATTATAAGTGAAAAGTGAAAAAATGAAAAGTTGAAAAAGTGAAAGGATTATTATGGCAGAAAGTCCTATCTCTATATTGAACCGGCAGCGGGAAATGCTGCAGACAGAATATGCCTACGAGAAGGAGGAGTTTCAACGTCTCACCGAGGCTACGGGAATTGACAGCAAGGTGCGACGCGGACTGGCTTGGTTCCCGCTCAGGCTGGGACGCAGCTACCACAACTCGCTGGACCAGTTGGTGGTGGAGGTCTTCAATGGTGGCGCAAAAGATGTGGCAAACGACGATGATATGTCGCTCTTCGAGCCTGGCAAGCCGGTCTGCTTCTTCACGGAGGATGCTTCGGGCTACAAGCACCGCTCGAGCGGGATGCTGCACTACTACAAGTTCATCGGTCAGGTGAGTTTTGCCGAGGACGACCGCATGGTTATTGCCCTGCCCACGGGCGATGCTCTGGAGCAGTTGAGGTCTGCCTATAGGCTTGGATTGCAGCTATACCTCGACGAACAGACGTACAGGCTGATGTTCGAAGCTCTGGACGATGTTATCAGCGCCAAGACGGGTCGTTTGGCTGAACTGCGCGAAATCTTCCATAGCACGCTGCCTGCACAGAAATTCACCTTTGACCCTGTCCGCTTCCCCTGGCTCAACACGTCGCAACAGGCTGCCGTAAACGAAGTGCTGTGGGCAAAGGATGTGGCTGTGGTTCACGGACCGCCGGGAACAGGCAAGACGACGACCCTGGTGGAAGCCATATACGAGACCCTGCGACGCGAGAATCAGGTGCTGGTATGCGCCCAATCGAACATGGCTGTGGACTGGATTGCGGAGAAGCTGGTGGACCGCGGCGTAAGTGTGCTGCGTATAGGCAATCCCACACGCGTCACGGACAAGATGTTGGGCTTCACCTACGAACGTCGTTTCGAGGCTCATCCCTTGTATCAGGACCTGTGGGCTGTGCGTCGCGCCATACGTGAGTTGTACGAATCGCGTAGCGGAAACCGCGATAACAGGCATCAGAAAATCGCCCGTCTCAAGGGACGTGCCGCTGAGATGGAATTCACCATCAACCAGGCTCTTTTCGATGATGCCAAGGTGATAGCATGCACCCTTGCCGGGTCTGCCAATCGTCTGCTGACGGGTATGAAGTTCGGTACGTTGTTCATCGACGAAGCGGCTCAGGCTCTGGAAGCTGCCTGTTGGATTGCTATCCGCAAGGCGCATCGTGTAGTCTTTGCCGGAGACCATCGCCAACTGCCTCCTACCATAAAGAGTCCCGAAGCCCTGCGAGGCGGACTGGACCGCACCCTGATGCAGGCCATCGTAGAGAACAAGCCGAAGGTGGTGTCCCTCCTCCGTGTGCAATACCGTATGTGCGACACCATCATGCAGTTCCCCAACCACGAGTTCTACGGCGGGATGCTCGAGAGTGCTCCCGAAGTGAAATACCGAGGCATCCTCGACTGGGACACGGCTGTGGAATGGATAGACAGTCCAAGCGACGATGAACAAACAGGAGGCGAGAAGGCCGACGGCCTATCCCGCGTGAATCCTGCCGAGGCAGCCCTGACACTGGAAACGTTGAAGCGGTATTTCGATAAGATTGGCAAGGACCGCCTATTAGAGGAACGCATCGACGTGGGCATCATCTCGCCCTACAAGGGACAGATACGTCTCCTGCGACAGCTACTGAAGCGAGACCGCTATTGGCGTCCCTTCCGTAACCTTATCACAGTAAACACCGTAGATGGCTTCCAGGGACAGGAACGCGATGTCATCGTCATCAGCCTTGTCCGTTCGAACGCTGAAGGCGACATAGGTTTCCTGCGCGACCTGCGACGCATGAATGTAGCCATCACCCGTGCCCGGATGAAACTCATCCTGCTGGGTGACCGCTCCACGCTGTGCCGAATGCCGTTCTACAAGCGTCTGGCAGAATATGTTGATGAACAATGGTGACTATCCGCGCCTTTCCAGATAGGGTAGGGTGTATGGGCGCCGGTAGTCGTAGTAGTACAGACGATGGGCAAAGGCTTCCTTGTCGTCGCCGAAGGAAAGGGTAGCCGGATTCCAATGGACCGAGCGCTTCAGCTCGCGGGCAATGTTGAACAAGCAACAGAGGGTGTTTGTGCTGCATCCGTACTCAACAGGAGCTATCGGGTCTTTGTGCTCGCGGATGGCGTCGATGAAGTTCTGCATGTGGGGTGAGCTAACCTCATACTGTCCGGCAGCTACTTCTTCCTGCTGCTTCTTCAGCAGTTTGCTGTCCGAGCACTCTATGTAACCGCGTGCCACCTTCAGCCAACCCTTGTCGCCGATAAACTTTATGCCCTTAGCCTCCTTGTCGTCGGTGAAAGGACGTTCCTGCATGATGATGCCGTTGGCATACTTCATCGTGGCGTATTCCGCTCCGTTGTATCCCTGAGGAATGAATTCAATAGGTCCGAGCCCATCCATGCCGATGGCTGCCTGTGCGATGTCGTACATGTGTGCGCCCCAGTCGGCAGGGAATCCATTGCCAGTCTCTTCGTACCATCGCCAGGCTCCCCATAGTGACTCGTTCTTATCGGGGTCGAGTGTCACGACGGGACAGATGTCGGGATGATAGTGTATCTTCGGGTTATTGAGCGGACCTAACCAGAGGTTGAAGTTGAGATTGTCGGGAACAGGCATTTCGGGCAGGTCGAAAGGCTTTGGCGGCTCGCCTACACGGACGTATATCTCCTTGATATCACCCAAAGCTCCGCTGCGTACCATAGCAATGGCGGTCTGGAATTCCGAGCTGCTGCGCTGCTGGCTTCCCATCTGGAGGATGCGATTGTTGGCGCGAACGGCTCTCTGTACAGCCAGGCCTTCGGTGATGGTGTAAGCAAGAGGTTTCTGCACATAGACATCCTTTCCAGCCTGAAGAGAATGCACGGCAACCAGGGCGTGCCAGTGGTCGGGCGTAGCTATCTCTATGGCATCGATGTCCTTGCGCTCCAGGAGGCGTTCGTATTCCTCATAGACATCACAACGTACGGGCATGGACTTCTCTTTCTGCCAGTTCGTCACGTAGCGACGGAAGCGTTCGCGTTTGATGCTATCCACGTCGCAGCAGGCTGCCACCTGTACTCCCGGACATGCTGCAAAGCTGCGGAAGTCGCTGCATCCCTGCTGACCGAGTCCTACGAAGCCAAGCACGACTCTGTCGCTCGGAGCAATGCGTTTGCCGTCAATGGTGAAGCTGGGTAGTATCATGAAACCAGCTAAGCCTGTGCCCGCCGTCAGAAGAAAATCACGGCGTGACATGGATTTATTTTCTTTTGGGTTGGTTGTTTTCTTGTTCATGGTCAAAAATTTTAACGTTTGCCTTGCAAAGATACAATAAAAAGTGAAAAGTGGAAAGTGAAAAGTGAAAAATTATAGTAATGTTGAAAAGTTAAATGGTTAAAAAGAATTGAGAATGAAAAATTATTTGTATATTTGCAGGGAAAATGAATAGAATTCACAATTCATAATTCACAATTCATAATTAGGCTATGCCCTAAAACTAAGTGAAATAATAATTTTGAAATAAAAGATGAAAAGTAAGATTATTCTGTTGACTATTGCCTGTTGTCTGTTGTCTGTTTTGTCTGCCAGTGGGCAGAATAGTCGTGGGCTGTGGGCCTGTAAAACTGTTGACGAAAAGAATGTGTTCGTGAGCTGGCGCATGAGGAGTACCGACGACCCGTTTAACACAACGTACAACCTCTATGCCAACAACCGCCTGAGAAAGTCTTTGAAAGACCGCACAAACACGGTGCTCAATGCGGGAGTCAGCAGCCAGACGATCCGACTGGAAGTGCTCGATGCTGAAGGTAATGTCATAGAGACTCAGGAGTGTCAGCCCTGCGGCGACAGGAAGTTCTTTCATCACATCAAGCTCGAATACCCTGGCAACTATAAGATGAATGATGGTACGGTGGTGACCTATACGCCCAATGACTGCTCGGCCTACGACATGGACGGAGACGGCGAACAGGAAATCATCATGAAATGGGAACCCTCGAATGCCGGCTCGACCTGTACGGCTACTGGACCACAAATCTTGGACTGCTACAAGCTGGACGGCACACGTCTGTGGCGCATTGACTTCGGACCGAACGTGCTGGCAGGATGCCGTTTCACCTTCCTGTGCTACGACTTCGACGGCGACGGCAAGGGAGAACTCATCTGCAAGACGGCTCAGGGTTCGAAGGATGCTACGGGCGAATTTCTACACATGGGACCTGCTTCGAAAGCCGACCATACGAAATCGTCCATCAACTCGGCGGGCGTCATTACCAATGGCGGCAAGGAATGGCTGACATGCTTCGACGGCGTGACGGGCGAAGAACTGGCTACCACACTATATTGGCCGACATTCGACATCCAGAGCAACTGGGACGACCGCTCGGGCAAGACAGACGGTGCCAACTACGGTCATCGCGGCAACTGGTTCAAGGGCTGTGTGGCCTTCCTTGATGTCGATGGACAGCCTACGCCTTGTGCCGTTACCGTACGTGGCATCTATACCTATAGCTATGCTGCTGCCTACAAATGGGATGGAACGAATCTGAAGGTGCTGTGGAAGCACACCTCCGACAAGAGCGGACGTGGCATCTATGGACAAGGGGCTCACAGCCTGACTGTTGGCGACATGGACGGAGACGGTTTCGACGAGGTGATGGTAGGCTCGGCAGCCATCGACCACGACGGTTCCCTGCTTTGGCGTACCGGACTGGGACATGGTGATGCCACCCACCTGGGTGACTTCGACCCCGACAACGAAGGCATGGAGGTCTTCATCATTACCGAAGATGGCTCGGCAAAGTACGATGCCGCACTCATCGATGCCAAGACGGGAAGCATTCTGGTAGGGAAGTCCCAAACAGGCGGCGACACAGCTCGCGGACTTGCTCTTGACTGCGACGGCAATTACGATGGTGCCGAGTTCATGGAATGGAGTGAAGCGAACCTGATGACCTGCAAGGGCGAGGCTATTGCCCCGTGGCATGTGGGAACCATCCAGAGCTCTTCCATTAACTACGCCATCTACTGGGACGGCGACCTGTTGCGCGAATACCACGACCGCAGCCACATCGATAAGTGGAACGCTTCCACTAAATCATGGGACCGCACCTGTACGCTCTACAACTATGGCTATGGCGCCAACTCCAACAACAGTACGAAGTACAACTGCTGCCTGCAATGCGATCTCTTCGGCGACTGGCGCGAGGAGGCTGTCTATTGGGCACAGAATGGGGACAACTACTACCTGACCATCTTCACCACTACGACCGAGAGCAAGTACAAACTGCCGTGGTTGCGCGACGACCATGTTTACGACATGGCAATCGCCTGGCAGAACTGTGGTTATAACCAGCCTCCACACCTCGGCTATAGTCCCATTGAATACTACGTAAAACTTCACGAAGAATCCACAGATATTCTTGCTCTCAAAGGTGACGATGACCTCGAAAGTGCTCCACGCTGGTATGACCTGATGGGTCGTCCCGTCAGCTCGCCCAAACATCCAGGGCTCTATATTGAATGCAGAAAGGGATATAAGATAATGAAAAGGGAAAAATGAAAAATTAAAAATGAAAGGTGAAAAATTGAAAAGGTTTATCTTCCTTTATCTTCTTCTATCTCCCTTTATCTCCTTTCTTTATGCGCAGGTGACTTGGGACCAGCAGAGTCTTATCATCGACGGACGTCGCGTAGTGCCTGCTATGGGCGAAATCCACTACTCGCGCATCCCAGCCCAGGAATGGGAACGTGCCGTGCAGCAGATGAAGGAAGGCGGTATCACCATGCTGGCCTGCTACGTGTTTTGGAACCACATCGAAGAGATTCAGGGACAGTATGACTGGAGCGGACAGCGCGACCTGCGCCGCTTTCTCGAGACATGCAAGGCAGAGAACATGCCTGTCGTACTGCGTATAGGACCCTACTGTCACGGTGAGGTTCGAGGTGGAGGCATTCCCGACTGGGTTGTATTGACGGGCTGCAAGTTGCGTTCCATGGATAAAGTGTTTCTCGGTTTTGTCGAGAAACTGTACCGTCAGATATTCACACAGGTGCAAGGCTTGCAATGGAAAGACGGAGGCCCCGTCATAGCGGCGCAGTTCGACAACGAATATGGTGGCGATGGAGCCTACCTGATGACACTCAAGGGTATAGCTAAGAGCATTGGCTTCGACTTGCCCTTCTACACCTTCACCGGCTGGCCACAGCTCAGGAAGCCTGTCCCCTATGGCGAGATGCTGCCGCTCTATGGCGACTATGCCGACGGCTTCTGGGACCGTAGCCTCGAAGAGGGATGCGGCAAATACTACAAGGCATTCAATTTCCGCGAGACACGTACCACTGAAGCCATTGCATCCGAACAGATTGACTATTCGAAGCCGGCAGACTCTAACCCCACATACCCCTATTTTACCTGTGAGTTGGGTGGCGGTATGATGACTTCCTACCATCGTCGCATCTACATCTATCCGGAAGATTCCTACGCGATGGCTGTTGTCAAACTGGGAAGCAACAGCAATCTCCTGGGCTACTACATGTACCACGGAGGTACCAACCCCGAAGGCAAACTGGGTGTGACCCTCAACGAGCAACAACGCACGCTGAGCACCAACTGGAACGACCTGCCAGCCATGACCTATGACTTCCAAGCGCCGCTGAATGAATTCGGCCAGCGAAAGCCCCATTTCTACATGCTCCGCAAACTGCATCTCTTCATGCAGGACTACGGCGAATTGCTGGCACCCATGAAAGCCACCTATCCCTGTGAGCAGGACATCAAGCAGGGCGATGACTCACACCTGCGATGGAGCTACAGGAGTCAGGGAGAACAGGGCTTCGTCTTCATCAACAATTACGAACGCTTCGGAAACCTGACTGCCAAGCAGGGAATCCAGTTCGATGTCTGTGGCGTGAAGTTCCCGCAGAAACCCATGACAATTCCTGCCTCCACGACGTGCATCTTTCCCGTAAACATCGACGGCATCCACTATGCTACAGCACAGCTCATCAGCCACCGCGATGGCAATATATATCTGGAACAAATCCCTGGCATCCCCACGGAGATTGCTGTTGATGGTAAGGTGTTGCGAAATGTGAAGGCATACGGTACTACTAAGACTGTCTATAAAAACATTTATCTGCTCACGTCGGAACAAGCTGGACATCTGTTCCTTGCCGATGAAAATACTCAATCACCCATTCTCAATTGTCAATTCACGAAAGTTCAGTCCGCTGGCACTCCCCGTCAGATTACCATTGGTGTGGCTAAGGTTGCAGAAGAGCCTGTGGAATCTGATTTCGACCAGGCTGCCGTCTATCGGATTTCCCTGCCAGCTGATTCTGCCCTCTATGCCTATCCGGCTGCTCTTCTGCAGATAGAGTATCGGGGCGACGTAGCTCGACTTTATGCCAACGGGCGTCTCATTGACGACAATTTCTACAATGGTCGTCCTTTCCAATATGCCCTCTGGCGCTTGCCCAAAGACTGCCGCCAGCTTGAACTCCGCATCCTGCCCCTCCAAAAGGATATGCCCGTTTATTTCCCACGTGAAGCTGACGTTCAGACCCCAGGCGAGGAGGTGAAGTCAGTTACTATTAAAGGTGAAAAGGTGAAAAATTGAGAAGTTAAAAAGCTAAAGGTATAAAATGCTTAGACGACTATTCGCTGTATCTGGATTTGTTGCTCTGGTAGTAATGCCTGCAACAGCCGAGCGGACTGATGACGTATTGGAAACTGCCCGAAGGGTGAACCAGTATTTCGTTCAGAAGTGGCCCGACCCCACCAAAGATACTTTCGTGGGTAGGAAGCGTCCCAGTTCGCTATGGACGCGTGGGGTCTATTACGAGGGTCTGATGGCACTCTATAGTATTGATTCACAGCCATATTACCTGAAATATGTGAACGAATGGGGCACTTACCACAAGTGGACACCACGCAATGGCACCAAGACAACGAATGCTGACGACCAATGCTGCATGCAGACCTATCTCGACCGCTATGAGATGACCAGCAACCAGCAGATGATAGACAGCTGCCGAGTGAACATGGAGAAACAGATGTCCGAGCATCGGGTGGACTATTGGACGTGGATAGATGCCATTCAGATGGCTATGCCGGCATACGCCAAGATGTACAGAATTACTGGCGACAAACGCTATATCCTCTTTGCAAGGGACTGCTATGAGTGGTCGCGCAACGTATGCGGCGGAGGTCTGTGGAATGCCAAGGAAGGCTTGTGGTGGCGCGATGCCAACTTTGTTCCGCCATACAAAGAGAGCGATGGAGCGAACTGCTATTGGAGCCGAGGTAACGGCTGGGTTGTAGCGGCGTACGTAAGGTCTTTAGAGGAGTTAAAGAAGTTAAAGAAGTTAGGGGAGTTAAAGGAGATTAATAATTTCTGCGAGGAACTGACGGCGGATTATAAGGCGATGATGGAGGCTTTGCTGAGATGTCAGCGCGAGGATGGCTTCTGGAATGTTAGTCTGATGTCGCCAACTACCTTCGGCGGCCCTGAAACATCGGGTACGGCGCTCTTCCTGATGGGAATGGCGTGGGGCGTGAGGAACGGCATACTGTCGGAAGAGAAATATCGTCCGGCCATAGACAAGGCTTGGAACGCGATTGCCACCAAAGCTATACATCCCAACGGATTCATCGGGTTCCTGCAAGGGACAGGCAAGGAGCCCAAGGACGGACAGCCTGTGACGTACACCAGCGTTCCCGACTTTGAGGACTACGGTGCAGGTTGTGTGCTGTTGGGAGCGGTGGAGTATTATATGCTGTTAAAAGGTGAAAGGGTTAAAAAGTTAAATGTGGCGAAGGCTGGTGCCCGTTGGTGGTGGTTGGGTTCCGCAGTTACGGAAGAAGGACTTACGTGGCAGATGGAACAGATGGCCTCGCACGGTATTGGTACTCTGGAGATAACGCCTCTGTATGGCGTACAAGGCAATGACGCCAACAACATTTCGTTCCTTTCGCCCGAGTGGATGAAGATGTTGGAATACACCATCCACGAAGGCAAACGCATAGGCATTCAGATAGATATGAATCTGGGAACGGGTTGGCCGTTTGGTTCTCCTGAGACCCCGATAACCGAGGCTGCTTGCAAATTGGTGGTGGTGGATTCGCTGGTGGACAGCAAACTGGCAAAGAGCATCCTGCTTCCTGCTCCCAAGAAAGAACAGCCCTATGCCCGTCTGTTAGTCCAAAGAGATTACAAGAGTCATGTAAAGGGCAAGCGTCGTGTGATTGCGCTCTACGAGAGTCGTACGCGTCAGATGGTGAAAAGAGCGGCTCCAGGTGGGGAAGGGTATGTGATAGACCACTTTGACTCTACCGCCGTTGCGCACTACCTATCGCGTTTCGACAGAGCCTTCAAGCAGTCCGGCGTACCAATGCCTGCCACGTTCTTTAATGACTCCTACGAAGTGTTCGGGGCCGACTGGACACCTACGTTGTTAAGCGAGTTCGAGGTGCGTAGAGGCTACAGGTTGGAGGACAAGCTTCAGGAGTTTGTGGATGGCGAGGCACAGGTAATCAGCGACTACCGCGAGACGCTTTCCGACCTCCTTCTGAAGAACTTTACGGAACAATGGGTGAAGTGGAGCCACGAGCACGGTGTGAAGGTGAGGAATCAGGCACACGGCTCGCCAGCCAACCTGATAGACATCTATGCAGCGGTGGATATTCCTGAGATTGAGGGTTTTGGCCTTTCTGATTTTGGCATCAAAGGCTTACGTGCCGACCCGGGTATGACGCGCAAGAACTTCTCCGACCTTTCGATGCTGAAGTACGCATCCTCGGCAGCACACGTTACGGGCAAGCCTTTGGTTTCCAGCGAGACATTCACTTGGCTCACGGAGCATTTCCGTACCTCGTTGTCACAGATGAAGCCCGACCTCGACCTGATGTTCTGCGCTGGCGTAAACCGTATGTTCTTCCACGGGACGTGCTATTCGCCCAAGGACGACCTGTGGCCGGGATGGAAGTTCTACGCCTCGGTGGATATGTCGCCCACCAACAGCATTTGGCGTGATGCACCTATGCTGATGAGTTACATAGATTTCTGCCAGCAACGGTTGCAGGAGGGCGAGCCCGACAATGATTTCCTGGTGCTTCTGCCCGTGAGGAATATGTGGCGAACAAACCTTGACAAGCGTCTGATGCTCTTCGAGATAAACTCGATGGAAAAGAAGGCACCCGAGTTCATAGCCTCGATTCTGAAGATTGACTCGCTGGGTTACGACTGCGACTACATTTCAGAGAAATACCTGCTTACCACATCGTTCATAGATGGAAAACTACAGACAGCAGCAGGCACGCGTTATGCGGCGCTCATTCTGCCTCCAGACTGCATCTTGAGCAAAGTCGCTCAGCAGCATTTGGAGAGACTGAAAAGGCAAGGAGCAAATATAATTTATGAAGGAATTAAAGAAGCTAAAGGAGTTAGAGAAATTATTATTGATGCTGAAGAATTGGTGAAATATGCGAAGCCAGAGGAACTGCGAACGGCGCTACACGTGAAGATGATACGCCGAAGGGTGGGGGATTCCTACCGTTATTTTGTGTCTAACCTTACACCAAACGACGTAATGATGCGAGAGGTTAGTCTTGCCTCTACGGGTGCCATAGTTACCGTCTCGCTCCGTAGTGGTGAGAGTTGCTTCATAGACGCTTTGCCCGATGGCAAAACCACCATTATTTATCCGGTTGATGCGATTCAACCTGGTATCTCTCATTTTTCATCTTTCACTATTCACTTTTCACTTCTTACTGACCTCAGTAAGAACAAGTGGTCGCTCCGTTTCATTGAATCGCAGCCTGCCATTGCTGATACAATAACCATCAACGGCCTTAAGACGTGGGAGTCATTGCCCAACGATAGCCTAAAGGAACTGATGGGAACAGGTGTTTATGAAACTACTTTTTCTCTCTCAGCCAACGACGTCAAAAATGTCGCTTACCAAATTGACTTGGGCGATGTTAGAGAGTCGGCCCGTGTGTATATCAACGGTATGTATGTGGGTTGTGCTTGGTGTGTGCCATTCACTTTGGACTTCGATAAATTATTGCACGAGGGCGAGAACACTATTCGCATCGAAGTAACAAACCTTCCTGCCAACCGTATAGCGGCATACGACCGCAGAGGCGTGAAGTGGCGCAAGTTCAACGAAATTAATGTGGTGGACATTAACTACAAACGCACAACCTACGGCGAATGGGCACCCGTTCCATCGGGCCTTAACTCTTATGTGCGAATCTACAAAAGATTAATTATGAAGCGATGAAAAGGACATTTTTTCTGCTTTTTATAGTGGTGTTAGCATCCTGTGTCAGCGCAAAATCCAAGCAGCAACAGACGTTGTGGCCTGATGGAAGCGTGATGGATGCTTTTTTCAGCAATACTTCAAAGATTGATGTTAATACACTTGGTAAACAATATATTATAACAGACTATGGCGTGAAGATTGATTCCACGCTGATGCAGACAGCAGCCATACAAGCCGTAATTGACCGTTGTGCCAGCGAGGGCGGTGGAGTGGTAGTCATCCCAGAGGGAACGTTCCTCACGGGCTCGCTGTTCTTCAAGCAGGGAACCAACCTCTGCGTCAAGGGACGTTTGAAGGGTTCCGACCGTATTCACGACTTCCGCCTCTTGGAGACACGTATGGAAGGACAAACCTTGCAGTATTTCGCGGCCCTCATCAACGCTGATGGGTTGGACGGCTTCTGCATCATGGGCGATGGAGCGAAGTTGGATTGGGACGAAACACCCGATGAAATGGGCTTTTTTACGGAGAATAGCTGTATAGACGGCAACGGCTTTATGTACTGGGAAGAGTTCTGGTACAGGCGTATGTACAACAAGGCCTGCACCAATCTGGAGGCCATGCGACCCAGGCTTGTGTATCTCTCGAACTGCAAGAACGTAACGGTTCAGGACATGAATCTCATAAACTCCCCCTTTTGGACAAATCACCTGTATCGTTGCGAGCATGTGCGTTACCTTGACAATTTCATCTATGCTCCCACCAAGGGCGTCGTTCCTCCTGGCGACACGAAAGAGCATGGCGCCCCGTCGAGCGATGCCATAGACCTAGATGTATGTCACGATGTGCTAGTGCACGGCTGTTACATGCAGGTGAATGATGATGCCGTAGTGATAAAAGGTGGCAAAGGCACGTGGGCAGACATGGCCCCTGAGAATGGGCCTGTCTATAATGTACTGGTGAATAATTGCCGTTACGGCAAGGCTCACGGATGTATTACGTTGGGTTCGGAATCGGTTCACGACTGGAACATTGTGCTTTCCAACATAAAGATAAACAACGTGAACCGTGTGCTGTGGCTGAAGATGCGTCCCGATACCCCTCAGCACTATGAGAAGATACGTGTGGAGAATGTCAAAGGTTCATGCCGTTCGTTCCTTGTGGTACGCCCCTGGACGCAGTTCTTTGCGCCTGGCGACCGTCCCGATATGCCGCTTTCAAGATGCAACGACATCACCTTCCGCAACATCGATGTCGAGACCCCGAACTTCCTCGACGTCGGTACGTCGGACAAATACGAACTCCAGGACTTCACCTTTGAGGATTGCACCATTGGTGGGAAGAAACCTACCTACTTCTCCATGCCCGTAAAGGACGGCAACTACAAGGTGACGGTCACCTTTGGGGACAAAGAAAGGGCCGGACACACCGTCGTGAGGGCTGAGTCGCGCAGGCTGATGGTGGAAAACTGTACAACGAAGAAGGGAGAATATGCCACCCACACCTTTGTGGTGAACAAGCGCTCGCCGATGATTGCCGAAGGGAAGAAAGTGAGTCTGAAGTCCCGCGAACTTGACTACTTGAATTGGGACGACCTGCTGACCTTGGAGTTCAACGGCTCAGCCCCAGCTGTCAAGTCCATCCGCATTGAGCCCGACACCATAGCCACCACCATTTTCCTCTGTGGTAACTCGACCGTAGTTGACCAGGAGGAAGAGCCCTGGGCCTCGTGGGGGCAGATGATTCCCCGTTGGTTCACGGACAAGGTTGCCATCTCGAACCATGCTGAGAGTGGGCTCTCGGCACACACATTTCTCGCCGGACATCGTTTAGACAAGGTAATCTCGATGCTAAAGAAAGGCGACTACGTGATTTGCGAGTTCGGACACAACGACCAGAAGGAGAAGCCGACTCCTGGACTAAGCACCGAGGACTATGGACTATGCCCTGACTTCCAGTATCAGTTGAAGCAGTTCGTCAGCCGTGTGCGCGAGGCAGGCGGCAATTTGATTTTCGTTACTCCTACCCAGCGTAGAAGCTTCGATGAACCCACCCACACAAAGATACAGGAGACTCACGGAGACTTTCCCGACGCTATGCGCGAAGTGGCTAAGAGGGAAGGCGTACCTCTTATCGAGCTGCATGATATGACGCGTGATTTCTTCGAGACTTTAGGCTTCGAGGGCAGCAAGAAGTCCCTGGTACACTATCCGGCAGGCACCTTCCCGGGTCAGGAGAAAGATTTGGCGGACAACACCCACTTCAACCCCTATGGTGCCTACGAGGTGGCGAAGATGGTGGTAATGGGAATGAAAAAGCTGGGCCTGCCCATCATACAGTATTTACGCGAGGATTGGCGGAATTTTAATCCGCTCCATCCAGATAATCCGGATTCATTCCAATGGTATCCTGCCGACAAACAAGACGTGACGAAACCAGACGGGAACTGATTTGTTACACAATCTCTTCGCCCTCTGTATAACTTTCTAAATAAAGCTGTTCACCATTATAGACAGCGTATGTGAATTGCGAAATCCAATCGCCAAGGATGATGACACGCGTCTGACGGCTGAGGGCGAGGTCGAGCTCAATATGGCGGTGACCGAAGAGGAAGTAATCTACATCGGGATGTTCTCTCAGATACTTCTTGGCAAAAAGTACGAGTGGCTCTTTGTCCTCTCCCTGATATGGCGGGTCGCCACCATTGCCATCACCCAATGATCGTTCATGTTTTATGCGACTGTGCTTTGCCCAGCCCAGCCCAAACTTCATACCGAAGTAGGGATGCAGCCATCGGAACGCCCATTGGCAGAACTTGTTGTGGAAGATGCTTCTCAACAGATGGAACTTCCAGTCTCGGTCGCCAAGCCCATCGCCGTGAGCCATATAGAAGGTCTGGTCACCGATTTCCAGGGTTAGGGCGCTGCGATGCAGAATCATGCCGCACTCTTTCTCTAAATAATCGAGGCACCAGATGTCGTGGTTGCCGGTGAAGTAATGCACTTCAATACCCATATCGGTCAGTTCGCTGATCTTGCCGAGGAAGCGCGTATAGCCTTTGGGTACGACGGTCTGATACTCGAACCAGAAGTCGAACATGTCGCCAAGCATATAGACGGCTCCGGCCTTGTCCTTTATCTCATCGAGGAAGCGCACCAGACGCCGTTCCTGCTGCCGGCTGTGCGGAATGGCAAGACTGCCCAAATGAGCATCGGCTATAAAATATATGTTCTTCACTTTTAATCGTTAATTGTTAATTTACACTTTTATAAGAATCCCAATTCCATTTTTGCCTCTTCGCTCATCATGTTCTTGTCCCATTCCGGTTCAAATACGAGGTTAACCTCTACCTTTTCCAGACCTGTGATGGTTTCGAGCTTCTGTCGTACATCCTCGACGATGAAGTCGGCAGCGGGACAATTGGGTGCCGTAAGCGTCATGTCAACGCTCAACACGGTATTGTCATCGCTAAGCTCAATGCGATAGATGAGTCCGAGGTCGTATATGTTGACAGGTATCTCTGGGTCGAAGACGGTCTTTAGTACTTCGACAACCCGTTCTTCTAATTCATAATTCATAATTTACAATTCATAATTATCAGGGCGGTAGCAAATTCTTCATTCTTCATTCTCTTTTATATCTTTCCATTTTCCTGATAGCTATAGTAGTTATTGCCTGCAAAGATAATGTGGTCCACGAAGCGGATATTGACTGCTTTGCAAGCTTCAGCGGTTTTTCTGGTGAGAAGGTCATCCTCGCGGCTGGGCTGTGTTCTTCCGCTTGGGTGATTGTGGCAAAGGACGATTGCAACGGCTTGTCCCAGAATTGCTTGACGAAGCAGACAGCGCACATCGACCGAGGTTCCGGCAATGCCGCCCCTGCTCAGCAACGCAGAGCTCTTGACAGCCATGCCTTGGTCAAGCAGCAGCAGATGACACTCTTCCACATCGAGGTCCTGCATGCGTGGACGGAAGTAATGGAAGGCATCGACAGAACTATTGATGCGCATTCTCTTGGGAAGGTCTTCCTTGAGACGCTGGTTGGCAAGCTGGCAGGCTGCAATGATGGTCACGGCCTTTGCCTCGCCGATACCTTCATAGCGCGTCAGTTCCTGAACAGAGGCTTTGGCAAGCGACATTAGGCTGTCACCATAGTCAGCAAGGATGGTCCGCATGACATCCACTGCCGACTTACCCGGCGTACCGCTACCGATAAGGATAGCCAGTAGTTCGGCCTTGCTCAGTGTCTCTGGTCCATTGGCCAGGAGCCGTTCGCGGGGGCGGTCTTCAGGAGCCCAGTTTTTGATGGTGTTCATGAGTAGAAGTTATTTTTGAAGGCTTGCAGCTCCTCGTTTCTGTCACAAACACAGCGCAGCCACCAGGCGCGGAGGAAACCCGTGCCGTAGCCGATAAGTTGAATGAAACTTGCAGGTATGGAGATCAGTCCCACATGGAGGCTTTTATTTCGGATAGAACTATCTATGAAGACGAGCAATGAGAAGAGTAGGAGAGGCAACAGGAAAAGAAGCATTCCGAAAGCACCTCCAATGATACATAACATCGGACCGTTTGCGCATCCTGGCTTTGGCATTCTCCATAATGCAATAAACCCAAAGAGAGTCAGGAGCAGGAACAGGAATGCAAACAACAGACAGACGAAAGTTCCCAAAGTAAAGACCATAGGCAGCAGATGCACCAGCTTCAGGCTGCCAGGATGCCGCTTCATCAGGTTGATGCGGGCAATACCGCTGTTGTGAACTTGCTTGAAAAACTTCTTGAAGTCCGTGCGACGCTTGTGCCAAACCCATGCCTCGGGGAAGAGACGGCAGTTGGCTCCGCTCTCGTAGATGCGGATGCTCAGGTCGATGTCCTCTCCGAAGCGCATGGAGGAGAAACCGCCCAGCTGTCGGTAGAGGCTACGGCGGATGCCCATGTTGAACGAGCGAGGATAGAACTTCCGGTCCATCTGCTTCCTGCCGCCGCGGATGCCGCCTGTGGTCAGGAACGAGGTCATGCTGTAGCTGATGGCCTTCTGCACAGGTGTGAAGCTCTCATGAGCACGGTCGGGTCCGCCCCAGGCATCAACTTTAGTTGAGAGTTGAGTGTTGAAAGTAGAGAGTTGATTATCGACGTTCTGGAGGAAGTCTGGCGGCAGGACACAGTCGCTGTCGAGGAATATGAGGTATTCGCCTTGGCTATGCTCAGCACCGAAGTTGCGCGTCTGGCCTGGGCCACTGTTCTCCTTGGTGTAGTAACGAAGTGGCAGTTTGCCTGCATAGCGATGTACAATGCTGTCACAAGGCAAGCTCGAACCATCCTCCACAATGATGACCTCCATGTCGCGAAACGTCTGTTGCGTTATGCTCTGGAGCAGTTCATCCACCTCATCGGGACGGTTATATACGGGAACTATGATTGAATACTTCAAAATTGATAATTTATAATTTTTATAATTGACAATTGATAATGATCTTGTGACAAAGATTATTTATTAATTAGGAATATTGCTGGTACTTTGCTGAGGTCAGGCAGTTTCTCGTTCTTGACCTTCGGTCGAGCATGCTCACGCTCGGAAGAGCTCAAGAAATCTTGACTTTTCGCTCGCTCAATCGCTTGCTTCCATTCCGAGATGCGGTGGGTGCGGATGTACTCGTCGGGGGTGGTGATGCCTGCGGCGATACAGAGACGTGTCTGCGGACGAAGAGTGGCGAGGAGCGACTGGAACATCTTCTGGTTACGATAAGGTGTTTCGATGAAGAGCTGCGTCTGTCCTTCCATCCATGCCCTTGTCTCGAGTGCCTTCAGTCGTTTGGCGCGGTCTGAAGCCTCAATAGGCAGGTAGCCGTTAAAGGCGAAACTCTGTCCACCAAGGCCGCTGCTCATCACTGCCAGAATCATACTATTAGGACCAACCAGGGGTGCGACTCGCAAACCCTCTCTTTGGGCAATATTGACAATGTCTGCACCTGGGTCGGCTACGGCTGGACAGCCTGCCTCACTAATGACGCCAACCGGCTTGCCTTCTCTGAGTGGCTGCAGATAACTACTGAAAAGGTTCTTGTCAGCATGCTGTCCAATCTCGTAGAACGTACAGTCATCGATGGGGAACTCTCGGTCAGTCTTTCTTAGAAAGCGACGGGCAGAGCGGATGTCCTCCACGACAAAATGACGGATGCCCATGATGATTTCATGGTTATATGAAGGCAAGACTTGCTCAATAGGTGTCTCGCCAAGCGTCACAGGGATTAAGTATAAAGCAGGAAGCATCACACTATGCACTATGCACTATGAACCGACATAGTTCATTTGGCGTTACCAGTTGCTGTTCGCCTGTTTCCATATTCTTGAGCATCACCTTGCCTTCAGCCATTTCCGTCTCGCCGGTCATGATGACGAAGGGGATGCCCTTCTGGTTGGCATATTGCATCTGCTTCTTTATCTTGCTGGCATCGGGATAGATTTCGCAGCGTATGCCTTGCTCGCGGAGGTTGACAAGGATGGGTAGCGAATAGGCAGTTTCCTTCTCTCCGAAGTTGATGAAAAGCACCTGTGTAGCAGTCGTCACGGCCTCGGGGTATAGGTCAAGCTGGTTCAGAACATCATATATACGGTCAGCGCCGAAACTGATTCCAACGCCACTCAGGCCTGGCATACCGAAGATACCCGTAAGGTTGTCGTAGCGGCCGCCGCCAGTGATGCTGCCAATCTCCACGTCCAGCGCCTTCACCTCGAAGATACAGCCCGTATAGTAGTTGAGGCCGCGAGCCAACGTCAGGTCAAGCTCAACGTAATTTTGAATTTTGAGTTTTGAGTTTTGAATTATATTGAGCACATACTCTACCTCGTCGATACCCTTTTGCCCTATCTCGCTGCCGGCCAGCACTTGGCGCATTGTGGCAATCTTCTCGGCGTTCGTGCCGCTCAGATTGATGATAGGTTGAAGCTTCTGGATGGCTTCCTCGCTGATGCCATCCTGGCGCAGTTCCTCGTTTACGGCATCGAGACCTATCTTGTCGAGTTTATCAATGGCGACCGTGATATCCACAATCTTCTCGGCCTCACCAATCATTTCGGCAATGCCGGAGAGGATTTTGCGGTTGTTAATCTTAATGCAGACGCGGATGCCAAAGCGCCGGAATACCGTATTGATAATCTGCATCAGTTCCACCTCACAAAGCAGAGAGTCACTACCCACCACGTCGGCATCGCACTGGTAGAACTCGCGATAACGGCCCTTCTGAGGACGGTCGGCACGCCAAACAGGCTGAATCTGATAGCGACGGAAGGGCAGTGTCAGTTCCTCACGATGCTGCACGACATAACGGGCAAAGGGCACCGTCAAGTCATAGCGGAGACCTTTCTCGCAGAGTTGTGCGGCAAGGTGTCCCGTTGCACCATTATCGAAGTTGTCGGTAGAGAGGCCCCGCAGGAAGTCACCGCTGTTTAGGATTTTGAATAGGAGCTTGTCTCCTTCCTCACCATACTTTCCCATCAGGGTGGAGAGGTTCTCCATTGCCGGTGTCTCTATCTGTTGGAAACCATAGAGGGAATAGACCTCACGAATTGTATTGAAGATATAATTTCGGCGCGACATCTCCTGTGGTCCGAAGTCGCGTGTTCCTTTTGGTATGCTTGGTTTCTGTGACATAATGCCAATACTATTACACTTTACTATTTACAATTTAAGCTTTAGCGGCTGCAAATTTACGAATTAGCGAGCAAAAAGCCAAATAAATCGTTCTATTTTTATTGAACGATAAACCAAGGGTTATGCAGGTCGGGTTTGTTGTAGGTCAGAGGTTGGCCTGTCTGGGCATTGACGACCATCTTTCCTGCAGCACGGACAATGGCATCGCCGGCGGCCGTGTCCCATTCCATGGTGGGTGCAAAGCGAGGATAGACATCGGCTGTCCCTTCTGCCACGAGGCACATCTTTAAACTACTGCCGCTACTCACAATCCGAATGTCATCATATTTCCGGCGCATCATGCTGATGAATTCCTCGGTCTCGGGATTCATGTGGGAACGACTTGCAACGATGGTGAAGGCCCTGTCTCGGTCCTCACCTAATGGAAGAGGGGAAGTCCTCCCTGACCCCTTCCTCCAAGCCTTCACCTCAAAAGGAGGCTTTGAGGGGTCATTTTCTACGATACCCGTATAGAGGACATCCTGGGCGGGGGCGTAGATGACGCCAAGCACGGGAACACCCGCCTCCACAAGAGCGATATTGACCGTGAACTCGCCATTTCTCTTAATGAACTCTTTTGTGCCGTCGAGGGGGTCCACAATCCACAGCCTATGCCAGGCCTTGCGCTCCTCGTAGGGCAGATGTGCCCCCTCCTCGCTGAGGATGGGAATGCCAGTCTGAGCCAGGTGGCGAACAATGCAGTCGTGGGCAACACGGTCAGCAATCGTCAACGGACTATTGTCAGATTTTTTCTCAATGCCGAAGTCCTGTTTTGGGTCGAGATAGATACGCATTATCTCCCGACCAGCCTCAAGTGCGGCATCAACGGCTACATTAATCATAGCATCTTCAGAGCCAACTTGATAACACGTTCCACGGGAGCATCTGGTTCGTCGGTAAGTATCTTCTGTACTACCTTGTGGGTTGGGGCAGGGCTGAATCCTAGCATCGTGAGGGCGCTAATGGCTTCGTCCATTACCTCTTTGTTGACCGTCGGTGTGGATGCCACCTGGGGCGATGCCGTCTCAATGCCAAGAGAACCTATCTTATCACGCAGTTCGACGATGATGCGCTGTGCCACCTTCGGACCGATGCCCTTCACGGTCTTGAGCATCTTGTCGTTGCCGTCGCTGATGATGCCTGCCAGTTCGTTTACGGTCATAGACGAGAGAATCACCCGTGCTATGCTTGCTCCGATGCCGCTCACACTGGTCAGCAGCAGGAACAGCTCACGTTCGGCCCGTGTGCTGAAGCCCCAGAGTTGGTAGGCATCTTCGCGGATAGACTCGCTGACCCACAACTTCACCTCCTGTCTGCCCTGTATGGCGGAGTAGGTGTTCAGGGAGATATTCACGCCATAGCCGACTCCGTGACACTCGACTATAGCAAGTGCAGGCGTCAGGTCGGTAAGGTTTCCTTTCAGATATTCAATCATGTTCAAATGAAGAATTAAGAATAAACAGCACAAAGGTACGAAAAAAAATGAAGAATGAAGAATGAAGAATGAAGAATTAAAAGGTGAAAAGGTGAAAAAAAGAAGAAAATAAGCTGAATATACAATAAAATGTATCGCGCATACGTTAATTATAAAGTATGAGCGCGCGAAAAGTCACAATTGCTCTGGTATTGCTGCTGGTCATCAACATGCTGGCGGCAATGGGAATGGTCAATGGCCAAAGGCCAATGGTCAATGGACAGGCAGCTCCGGCTGATACCGTGACCGACGGGAAGCCGCGCTATTCCGTGCGCAAGACCGGTACAGAAGACACAAAGTCGCTTAAGAAGAAGACTGCCGACCTGAGTGACCCTGACAACCTGAAGACGGAAGTCATCTACGACGAGAAGGACAACACTTATACCATAGGCACCTCTTTCTCCGGTTCGGACGATACTGCTGGCAAAGGAGCAAACAGGAACACGGGCGCAACCAGAAACACCAACACCAATACTCGTCCCCAGAGCACAACCGGCTCAGCCTCGTCAACAGGTGCAGCAGGCTCCACGTCGGGCAGCATCCTGCCTGGCAGGTCGGGCTTTACACTCGGCACAGCCACCAGTTTCCTGAACGCCCCGGTCTTGATGACCCCGGAAGAATACCAGCAGTGGTCGCTGCAAAACAGCATGCAGCAGTATTGGCGCCATAAGAACGAAGAGGCTTTCGAGGCAGCGGGAAAGAACAAGTTCGACTTCACCGACATGCATTTCGACCTCGGACCGGCAGAGAAGATATTCGGCCCAGGCGGCGTACAAATCAAGACACAGGGAAGTGCTGAGCTCAAGGTGGGCATCAACTCCAAGAAGGTGAACAACCCCGCCCTTGCCGCCTCGCGCCGCAAGACCATCGGCTTCGACTTCGACGAGAAAATCAACTTGAGCCTGACCGGTAAGGTTGGCGACAAGATCAACCTCAACCTGAATTACAACACCCAGGCCACCTTCAATTACGACCAGCAGAACCTCAAGCTCAAATACGACGGCAAGGAAGATGAAATAGTCAAGCTGATAGAGGCCGGCAACGTCTCCTTCCCCAGCAACATCAGCCTTGTGCCTGGTGTCAGCAGCCTCTTCGGCTTGCGAACGGACGTACAGTTCGGCAAACTGAAGATACAGTCGGTAATAAGCCAGAAGAAGAGTGCCAGCTCGAGCGTCAACAGCAAGGGCGGTTCGCAGACCACCAACTTTGAGTTCAGCGCGACGAACTACGAAGAGAACCGCCATTTCTTCCTCTCCCATTTCTTCCGTGAGAGGTACGACAAGAATATGGAGTCCCTACCCACCATTTCCAGCGGCATCAACATCAAGCGCGTGGAAATCTGGGTTACCAACAAGAGTGGCAAGAGCGAGAGCAACCGCAACCTTATCGCTCTGGCCGACTTGGGTGAACCGACATATATCTACAATGGCTTATGGACGAACAATGGCGTCAAAGTGCCCGGCAACCGCTCCAACACCGAGTATGAAACCCTGGTCAATGAATACCCCGATGCCCGCGACATCTCACAGGCCACGAACATTCTGGATGGCATAGGTGGCGGCGATGAGTTCCACGGAAGCATCGACTATGAGAAGCTGCAATCAGCCCGCAAGCTTTCCAGTAGCGAATACACTGTCAATAATTCCCTGGGCTACATCAGCCTTTCCAGTACCCTGCAAGTGGATGATGTCTTGGCCGTAGCATACGAATACACCTACATGGGCACGACCTATCAGGTGGGTGAGTTCGCCAGCGACCTTACGGACAACAACAAAGCGCTTTTCGTCAAGATGCTGAAAAGCACGACCGGCAGCCCGGTGCAGCCCACATGGCGCCTGATGATGAAGAACGTCTATTATCTTGGCACGCAGAAGGTGATGAGCGACAAGTTCCGCTTGGATATCAAGTACCAAAGCGACTCGACAGGTGTGTATCTCAACTACCTGCCAGAAGAGAAACTCAAGAACACCATCCTCCTGAGAGCCTTGAATCTGGACCGCCTGGATGCCAAGAACAACGCGCATCCCAACGGCCAGTTCGACTTCGTAGAGGGATACACCATCAGCAAAGGACGAATCATCTTCCCCGTTGCTGAGCCGTTCGGTGAACATCTGGCGAAATGGATAGACGACCCCAATCTGGCTGCCAAGTACTGTTTCCCAGAACTCTACGACAGCACCAAGACCGTGGCCAAGCAGATTGCCGAGCACGACAAGTTCCTGCTAACCGGACGCTACAAGGGAACCAATGCCGGCGAGATTGACCTGGGCGTGACAAACGTGGCGCGCGGCTCAGTCGTAGTCACGGCGGGCGGCACGACACTCACAGAGAACACCGACTACACCGTCGATTACAACATGGGGCGCGTGACCATCATCAACCAGAGCCTCCTCGATGCCGGCACCAATATCAGTGCCTCCGTGGAGAGTAACGACAACTACGGCATGCAGCGCAAAACGATGCTCGGCCTTAACTTGGACTACCAAATCAACAAGAATTTCACGGTAGGCGGTACGATGATGTACCTGAGCGAACAGCCGCTCACCACCAAGGTCAGCATGGGCAATGAACCGCTGAAGAATACGTTGTGGGGCTTCCATATCAGCTGGAAGAAGGAAAGCCAGTGGCTCACCAACCTCATTGACAATCTGCCACTCATCCAGTGCACGCAGCCCAGCTTCATCTCCTTTAACGGCGAGTTCGCCCAGCTCATTGCCGGTCAGAACCATAGTGTCCAGGGCGATGCATCCTATCTGGACGACTTCGAAAGCAGCACCATCAAGAGCAGCCTGACGCAGCCCACCTATTGGAGCATGTCCAGCACGCCGAGCATGTTCGCCGAGAGCAAGATGACGTCAGATGCTGCATACGGCTACAACCGTGCATTGCTGGCATGGTACTATGTAGATCCCATCTTCACACGCCGCAGCAGTACGCTTACGCCCAGCCATATCAAGAGCGATCTTGACCAACTCTCCAACCACTATGTCCGTGAGGTCTATGAGCGCGAGCTCTATCCCCAGAAATCAATGAACACTTATACCAGCGCAACGGGCCTCAATGTCCTGAATCTTGCCTTCTATCCGCAGGAGCGCGGTGCCTACAACCTCACGACAGACGTTGACCAGAACGGTCATCTCACAAATCCCGAGAAGAGGTGGGGCGGTATGATGCGCAAGCTGGACAACACGGATTTCGAGGCGCAGAACATCGAATACATCGAGTTCTGGATGATGGACCCCTTCATCTACAAGCGTTACTTGCCGGGCAATCATGGCGGCGACCTCTACTTCAACCTGGGTGAAATGTCAGAAGACATCCTCAAGGACGGCAAGAAGTACTTCGAGAGCGGTATGCCTGTAGATGGTAACTCGCAGTACTTCACCGAAGAATACTGGGGTCGCGTTCCCAATAGCAGCAGTGTGACCTATGCCTTCAACAACGAAGCCGGATCACGTGCAAAGCAAGATGTCGGCTTCAACGGCCTCAATGACGACGAAGAACGTGAGTTCGGCCTTTATGCCAACTATCTCCAACAGATACAGGGCAAGGTCTCCTCGTCGGTCTATGACAGCATCTATGCCGACCCTGCCAACGACAACTACCACTACTATCGCGGCACGGACTTCGACCAGCTGAGGATGTCCATCCTGGACCGCTACAAGCGCATCAACATGCCTCAGGGCAACAGTGCCGACTCTGATACAAACCCCGAATCCTACGAGACAGCATGGAAATCGACACCCGATGTGGAGGACATCAATCAGGACTTCACCCTCAACGAATACGAGAAGTACTTCCAGTATCGCGTAAGTATCCGTCCCGAGGATATGGTGGTGGGTCGTAACCACATCGCCGACAAACGTGTGGCAAGCGTCAAGCTTCGCAACGGCAACACAGAGGAGTGTACATGGTACCTTTTCCGCATACCTCTGGAAGAGTACGAGGGCAAGGAAGGCAATATCAGAGACTTCACGAGCATCCGTTTCATGCGTATCTTCATGACCGGCTTCGAGGAAGAGACCATCCTGCGACTGGCAACGCTCGACCTGGTGCAGGGCGACTGGCGTACCTACCAGCAGCCTCTCAACACAGGTGATGCATCTTCCGGCAATGGCGGCATATTGGAGGTGAGCACCGTCTGCATTGAGGAAAACAACGACAAGCATCCCGTCAACTACGTCCTGCCTCCTGGCATTACCCGTATCACCGACCCCTCGCAATCACAGCTTGTGGAAGCCAATGAACAGTCCATGTGCATGGTGGCACGTAACCTCAGCGGCAACGAGGCAAAGGCTGTTTACAAGAACTGCAACTACGACATGCGTCAGTACAAGCACTTGCAGATGTACGTCCATGCCAATGCTTTGGCCGAGAACGTCACGATGACCACCGACGGCGAGTGCAGCGTCTTCATCCGACTTGGTTCAGACTACAAGAGTAACTACTATGAATACGAAGTGCCTCTGAAACTCACGCCCTCCGGCAACTACGACACCTACAACGCACAGGATTGCCGGACTGTATGGCCGGTAGAGAACATGGTGGACATCAACTTCGATTTGTTCACGTCCCTCAAGAAACAGCGCAATTCGCAGGCAAGCATCGGCGTCGCTGCCATGAATCGCCTCTTCTCGGCCTACGACGAGAACAACCCCAACAACCGTATCTCCATCATGGGTAATCCTACGCTTGGCGAGGTGAAGACCATCATGATTGGCATACGCAACAACAGCGGCAAGACAAAGAGCATAGAGGTTTGGGCCAACGAGCTCCGTCTCCAGGAATTCAGCAACAGCGGTGGCTGGGCAGCACAAGGTAACCTTCAGGTGCAACTCAGCGACCTAGGTTCCGTCAATGCAACAGCCAAGATGATAACCTCAGGCTTCGGAGGCATCGAACAGAGTGTGGCACAGCGCAAGAACGAGGACAATCTCAACTACTCCGTGACCACCAACTTCGACCTGGGACGCGTCCTGCCCGAGAAGGCCAAGCTTACCTTCCCGATATACTACAGCTACAGTAAGGAGAAGATAGCTCCCAAGTACAATCCCTTCGATACCGACATGATTCTCGACGATGCCCTGGATGCACTTGCCAACGAGCATCAGCGCGACTCGCTCCGCAGCCTGACCAACCACACAGAGACCAATAAGAACCTCTCCTTCAGCGGCATCCGACTCAACATCAGCACCCGAAAGCATCCGATGCCCTACGACCCTGCCAACTTCACATTCGGCTACAGCCGTTCCACACAAGACACCGAGGGGCAGACCACCGTCTATGAGCACGAGCTGAACTGGAAGGCCAACCTCAACTACTCCTGGAGTCCGAACTGGAAGGCATGGGAGCCGTTCAAGAACCTTAAGGGCAAGAGCAAGTGGTTAGACATCGTCAAGGCACAGAATATATCGTTCTGGCCGCAGAGCATCACCTTCTCCACCGACATGAACCGTAGCTATTATGAGTTGCAGGAGCGCGATCTGGAGAACCCCGACGACCTTTCCGCCCTGCCTGCTACCTTCAGCCAGAACTGGACCTGGAACCGCAACTTCTCGCTCAAGTGGGACATCTTCAAGGCGCTGCACTTCTCCTTCCAGAGCGGCACGAATGCCGAGATAGAGGAGCCCTACACCCAGATCAACAAAGACCTCTATCCCGACCGCTATGAGGCATGGAAAGACTCAGTGAAATGGAGCTTGCGCCACTTCGGACGTCCTCTCGACTATCACCAGAACGTTCAAATCAGCTACAAGGTTCCCTTGGAGAAGATTCCTATCTTCGACTGGGCATCCACCGATGTCTCCTATACTTCCAACTACACTTGGAAGCGTGGTGCCGAGCGGCCCGGACGTACCTTCCTTGGCAATACCATCAACACGCAGCGCAACGTCAACGTGAACGGCAAGCTCGACCTGGAGAAGCTCTACAACCATAGTCCTTTCCTCCGCGAGGCCAACAAGCGTTTCACAGCCGCCAATGCCCGCTCTGGTGCCAACCAGAAACGTCAAGAAAAAGAGAAAGAAGACAAGGCCAAGAAGGCTGCCAAGGAGAAAGAGAAGAGTGACCGCAAGAAGGCTGAGCAGCAGTCTATGGAAACCGGCGAGTCCGTCGATAGCATCTTGGCAAAGGGACAGGAAGGCCCCGCCAAGCAAAGCAACGCCGCAGGTGTCAGCACGAAGAAGAAGCCCGAGAACAAAGGCTTCGTCCAGGAGATAACCCTCTATCCCGACTCCGACCTTGTCATCGCCCACGGCCAGAAGTCCAAGCATATCCGCGTCACGGCCCGCGACAGTAGCGGCTTTGCCTACAATATTAAATATAAGAAGGTCGATGAGAACAGCATCCGCCTCGTCAAGACACCTGTTGATACCACTACCGTGCGCTTGAATGTGGTGGCACTGCCGAAGGCCTCGGAACAGAAATGGTATGGCGTGGCACAGACCGCTGCCCGTTTCTTGATGATGCTGCGCAACGTCAGCGTCAGCTACCGCAACACCTACAACCTTGCTGTCCCGGGCTTCCTGCCCGAGGTGGGTGACATGCTCGGACAGAAACGCTCAAACGGCATGTTCACACCCGGCGTCGATTTCGCATTCGGCTTCGTTGGCGACTCCTACCTCGACCGCGCCAAGTCGAACGGATGGCTCATTGGCAGCGACAGCGTAGCCACACCCGCCACCATTGCAGAGACAGAGGACGTGCAGGTAAAAATGACGTTGGAGCCCTTTACCGACTTCAAGATAGACCTGAACATGAGCCGTACCGACAACCGCAACAAGAGCATCCAGTATATGTACGGCACAGCGCCAACCTATACCGGCTCGTTCAACATGACCACCATCAGCATCGGCAGTGCCTTTGCCGGTATTGGCTCAGCCAGCGACGGATACTACAGCAAGCCGTTCCAGAAGTTCCGCGACAACCTCGACATCTATCAGCAACGCATAGAAGCCCGCTATCGGGGAGTGCGCTATCCCGCAGGAACTGGACTGAGCGGAGAATTCAACCCGGAAAACGGCACCGTGAACAAATATAGTGCCGACGTCATGGTACCTGCCTTCCTCAATGCCTATACGGGAACCAGTTCGCTCGACATCTTCCCGTCGCTCCTCAAGATGTTGCCCAACTGGAGCATCAACTACAAGGGCCTGAGCAACCTGCCTTGGGTACGCGACCACCTCAAGAGCGTCAACCTCACACACGCCTATAAGAGCGTCTATGCAGTCGGCTCCTTCCATTCCTATAGCTCGTGGGTAGAGTGCATGGGCACAGGCGGACTCGGCTTCATACAGAACACGACCTCCGGCTCCTATTCGCCCAACAGCCTCTTCGACGTCAGCACCGTCAGCATCAACGAGAGCTTTGCACCCCTCATTGGCATCAATGCCACCCTCAACAACAACATGACAGTCAAGCTGGAATACAAGACCACACGCGTCTTGAACCTAAGTATGACCAGTGCACAGCTCACTGAGACAGGCTCCAAGGACTTCGTCATCGGATGGGGCTACAAGATTAACGACTTCAACCTGGGCAGCCTCCTGCGTTCCAAGAAAGCTAGCGAGGAAGTGGCAAAGAACACCATTCAGAGGAAGAACGCGAATTCCATGTTGGATGATGAAAGGAGCGATAACAACAGGTCGAACCAGAGTTCGCGAAGCGGCTCCAAGCAGAAGATAGCACATGACCTGAACCTGCGCTTCGACTTCAGCATCCGCAACCAGAGTGCCATCAAGCGCGACCTTCAGACCAACCTCAGCGAAGCCACCAGCGGCAACATGGCCATCAAGACAAGTGCCCAAGTCGATTACACCATGAGCCGCATGGTCACCCTGAGCCTCTTCTACGACCGCCAGCGCTCAGAGCCTCTCCTCTCTTCCAGCAGCTATCCCACCATCACCCAGGACTTCGGCATGACGATGAAATTCTCCCTGACAAGGTAAAACAAATATGGGCGCGTCAGACAGAACTGACGCGCCCACTTCTCAATTATCAATTAGGGTCATCTCCCCCGTCGCGAATGGGGATTCGCTCCCCTCTGCGGGGTCGCAGTGACATTCAGTCATTGCTGTAAACACCCCGTTCACCCCCTAAGGGGGGGTCTTTACCATTCCTCGTCCCAGATGATGGAACTTTCCTTCGTGCGAACGTCGCCACCGCTGCTGACATAGCTTGCGTCGGAACCGCCGAGGGTCATGCCACTGTTGCCGTCGAGGCTGACAACTTTGCTGGCTCCCATCAGATGTGTCTGGTGCTGCAACTTCACTGCCACCATTGTGGGCTGGATATACATCTTTCTCATAATACTTATTGTTTTATTATATTCTTATTATTTTATTTTCAATGTCTTAACGTTTCTTTCCCAATGGCCTCCCGAAGGATTCTCGTACCGCTCTCATACCTCTGGACTATGAGCATCCTATGACGATCCTATGACGGTCCTATGAGCATCCTATGACGATCCTATGAGCAGGCCTTGATTATTCTTTGTGCAGACTTTACTTAGGGCACTACGACTTTGCTTCCTTCGTGGATATAGATTCCGCGCTGCGTCGGCTTGCCGCTCAGCTTGCGACCATTCAGGTCGTACCACTGGGCGGTAGCAAATTCTTCATTCTTCATTCTTCATTCTTCATTCAGACGCGTAGCGTCTTCATTGCCGAAGTTCAGCCTGAACTCCTTGACGGGGGTGGGGTCCGTCAACTCGAAGTACGCACGGAAGGCGTTCATGGTACGGGCGTCGCTGGGATAGTAGAGCTCGTTGCCACTGCCCAGGTAGTAATTGCTTCCGCCAGCTGCAAGCTCCACGGGGCTGTAGTTACCCTTGAAGCTCACCGTATTGTCGCTGCTCTTGACGGTGCCAGCCGCCGTGCTGCTCACGGTCACGGCAGTGAACTCGGGATTGACGAGGTTGTTGGTGCCGTCGCCTTCCCACTTAACAATATAAGGTTTACCGGCGGTGATGGACGTGGCCGTATTGAAATAGAGAGTAAGCCTGCCGTCGGAGTCATCGAAGCAGGATTGTGTTCTGTCAAGTTCCATTACCGTAGCACCTGCAAAGGGCGTGCCGTCGAAGTGGTGACCATCCTCAGCTCTGTTATCGCCTAAACCGAACGGCAGACAGATGGTGTTCCAGTTGTTGTCTTTGTAGAGCGTGCGACCGTTGAGTGTGATGTTGGTGCTGCCAGCTAAGGACATCATGGTGATTGTCTTGGTGTTGTCGGCATTGTCGTTGAGCGTACCGGTGATGCTGTTGATGTAGCTGAAAGCACTGGCTGGATAGTCGATGCCGGTGAGGTCTGCCAAGTTGATGCTCAGGCCCGTGCAGTAAGCGAAGGCGTTCGCACCGATGGTGGTCAGCGTTGAGGGCAGGCTGAGCGACGTGACGTTGCTGTAATAGTTCACCTGTGATGTTCCGGCAAAGGCCTCTGCGGCTACGGAGGTGATGCCTTCGCCAATGGTGATGGCCTTGACATATTGGGCAACCCTGAACCAAGTATAGCCTCTGTAGTCGCTGGCGGATTTCATCATCTCTCCCGTGCCGCTGATGGTGAGCGTGCCGGCGTGGAAGGCCCAGGTAAGCTGGCCCCACGTGTCGTTGTCATCGTCCACGGTAATGGTGAACGGAGCCCAGAGACTTCCGTCGTATGCGCCAATGCCCCTAATCTCCAGCAGGCACTCGTCGTCGACGCTTTCGGGCATTCCATCTCCGGTGGCGGCATATACGACGTTGCCGAACTCGTAGTCCGTGCCAAGTGTCAGCACCTTATTGCCGTCCTTGACCGTGATTTCCAGCGTTGCGGCCAGTTCCGCGTTGCTGTTCGCGGACTCAAACTTATAGTAGATGTAGCTGTAGCCGCCCATCGTCTGGTCGGGCACGGTGGCGCTGCATGTGGCGATGTTGATGGCGGCAACCCACTGCGCGTAGAGCACGACATTGCCGTTGTCCTCGTCGGTCAGGTTGCGCACCCATTCCTCGCTGCTGAACGAGGTGCCGCTGCCGTTGGCCTTGGTGTTCCATCCAGTGAACTTGTAGCCTGTGCGGGAGAAAGAATTGCCGAGCGTCACCCAGTCGTCGTAGGTCAGCTGCATCGGCTCCATCGTGCCCGTGGCATCGTCGGCGTTCTTGTCGAACTGGACGGTGTAGGTATGAGCGATCCATGATGCGGTGAGCGTGAGATAGCTGGTCACGGCGCTGTTGAAGTCATAAGCTGTCTCACCGTTCTTCCATCCGCTGAAGGTGTAGCCCATGCGGGTGGGCGTGGCCAGCGTGACGGTCGTGCTCAAGATGGTATAGGTCGTGGTATAGCCGTCTGGCATCGTGCCATCATTCGCGTGGTAGGTGATGCTGTATGTGGTCAGCGTCCATTGTGCGTAGAGCGTCACCGTGGCACCCTGCTCGTTGGTCAGGTTCTGCACCTCTTGCTGATTGGTGTAGGCAGAGCCGCTGCCGTCGGCCGCGGTGTTCCATCCGCTGAACGTGTAGCCCGTGCGCTCAAAGGCATTGGCGGTGAGTGCCTTCGCGCTCTCGCCGTAGGTAAACGACTGCGCGTCCATCGTGCCGGTGGCGTCGTTGTTGTTCTTGTCGAAGGCAACAGTGTAGGTGTGTGCCGTCCACTTGGCCCAGAACTCCTTGGCTCCGTATGCGCCTGTTGTAATGGTCGTCACGGCATCGCCCGTCAGACCGTCATTGACGTACCATCCGCCGAAGGTGTAACCATCGCGGGTGAGTGTTGGCAGCGTAATGTCCGCGCTCTCTATGTCGTAGGTCGTGGGGTAAACGTTAGGCATCGTGCCTCCGTTCTCGTGATAGGTGATGCTGTATTCGATGGGCGTAGTTACAATTGTTACGATGGCATTGCTGCTAATCTCGAAGGTGGTTCCGCCAATGGGGGTGCCATCGACTTTGTAGTCGCTGACGGCGTAGCCAGCAGGAGTGGTGCCGCCGCTGAGGGTGACGGTGGTGCCGGGGGCGTAGTAGTCCACGTTGTTGTAGGTCGAGTGTTCACCGCTGGCTGTCACGCCGTCGGGGAGGTTGAGGGTGTAGTAGTGGGCACTGAGATAGGTAGCATACTCAACCTCGGTGGCGGGCTGCAGCTCCACGTTGGCGATGGCCGATTTCTGCGCGTTGGTCAGCGTACCGCCGTAAACGTTGCCGCTGGCATCCTTCGCTTACTTGCCGTCGGCGAAGGTCACGTTGCCGCCGTAGTTTTTGGGCTTGATGCTGTCGGTGTTGTTCTTCCAGTTGATGGTGGTGTTTCCGGAGATGCCATCGCAAGAGCCGCCAGCGGTGAGATTGCCGCCGTTCATGACGAGGTTGCCGCGTAAGGCAAAGCCATTACTGTTCGTGTTCGTCAACTCCACGGTGCCACCGTTGATGGTTAGAGTCTTGCCGTTAGGTACCTGAAGAGCACCTTGGTTCGCACAGTCTCCGCTGACAACGAGCTTACCCGTGCCGCCGCTCTGGGCATAAATGTTCAGGCTGCCGTTGTATGAGAAATTCATCTGTCCGTTGATGGTGAGCGTCTTGCCGTCACCGAGGATGAGGTTTTGATCACTCCAACTGGAATTACTTGCGCCGTTGAGCGTGATGTCGTTATCGACGACGAGCCAGTGAAACGAGCTCGAGAATTGAGAGGTGCCCTCCATGTAGATGGAGACGGCATCGGCCATTTCGCAAGTGGCGGAGTTGCCATCGGCATTGATGTAGGAGACAGAGTACCGGGTCTGCGCCCACGCCGTCGTGGCGGTGAGCATCATTACTGCGAGCGTCATTGCCGCCCGGATAGAGAATTGTTTGTAAATTCTGTTCTTCATTGTTTTAGTTATCCTATTTGATGATGAATTTATGTCCCTTGTTGATGTAAATGCCTTTTGCTGTCGGCTTGCCTGCGAGCTTGCGACCATTCAGCCGATGGCCGACTGCGCCTGTGCTGTCCCTGCGAGAGCGCAGAGGAGTGCGAAGATGAGTGTCTTGATGTGTTTCATCTTATTTTCTTATATCTTATTTTTTCATTTTTTCATTCTTTGTTGCTACGGCTGTCTCTCGTAGATTTGCATGCGCTGGGCAACGGTGGATGGTTCCATGACGTATTTCAGGAAGACACGCGGCCAGACGAGGTTCCAAAAGTACTTGTGGGGCGTTGTGATGAAACGGTAACGGAAAAGCTCCTCCTTGTCGTAGATGAGGTGGTAGTTGTCCGGTATCGGTGCGTCGTAGTATTCGTGACATGTCGTGACGGCCTCTATCTCGCGTACCAGGTATTTTATCTTTCCCGAAGCGACCAGGTCCGCCTGTTCTTGGCGGATCTCGGGGTCGAGGATGCTGGAGAGGAAGTAGTTCCTGTTGGGCGGGAGGTGATTGGTGTAGAGATAGATGCCGGTATCGTAGGAGCTGAATGTGAGCACCTCGCTGTCGTCGCTCTTATTGGCATTGATGATTTCTGCCATTTCAAGCACGCTGCGAGAGAATGTGCCATTCAGCAGCGATACGAGGTTCCAGTTGGTTGCTGCATCTGCCACGCAGACAAGTGCCATGCAGAGGTAGGTGCACAGGGTGGGCTTATAGTTGCGGATATAGCTGACGAGGATGGGGAAGAAAGTGAAGATGGTCAGGAAGTAGTAGAACTGCACCGTCATCGTGGCGAACGACAGCAGCAGTACACCGTACGTGGCGTAGATGAGCAACTTGACCTCCCATCGCTCTTTCAAGAAGATGACGGGCAGCATGAGCAATGCCCAGATGAAGAGCTTCACGAACTTGAACCACCAGAAGGCGGGTTCGCCGTTGGCCGACACGCCGTGATAGCTGAAGATATTGACCATGAAATATGACTCCCAAAGCGCATCCAGAGTTCCGTGGACGGCAAAGTAGCCCAACACAGGAACGGTGACGGCTACCGCTCCGACGAACACCCACAGGACGACGCGCTTCAGCTCCTCCAACTGCTGGTGCTTCCAGGCGATGTAGGCGAGCGCAAGGATGGCTCCGAAGTAGAAGAACAGCAGGTTGAACTTCATCCAGAAGATGAGTGCGAGTCCCAAGCCCATTGCAAATGACTGCCATCGGGTTGGGACGTGACAGTCTTTCGCGAAGCGCAGCATGTAGTACAGGCAGTGCGCCAGGATGGGAAGCGAGAACTCCTCTACGCTGTCGCCGTAGCTGAAGAAGTCCGAGCAATAGGTTATCACGCCCAGGAGACACGTCAGCGGCATGGTGAAGGGGGAAGCGGAGAAGAGGCGCATGATGCGCAGCGAGTAGCGCAGGTAGAAGAAGCAGCATATCAGCTCTATCAGGTATATTCCGGTGAAGCTGTTGCGCGAGAACACTGCCGCAAGTTCATGCAGGAAGAAGAGAACCGGCCCCTTGTGGTCGAAGATGTCCACATACAGCTCTTTTCCGCTATACATGGCATTGCCAATGGTCAGATAGACTTTGGCATCGTCCCACGGATTGAGCGGATAGAGGAACGAGCAGGTACTGAACAGCGTAATGACAAGTACTGTGGAGAGTAACAGAAGGAGCGTCTCTATGCAAGTTTTTCGTGTCATAGATATAACGTCAATAATCGGGCGCAAAGATACATTATTATTATGACTTTGCCATCACTTTCCTTAAAAAAATATAAGAAGAGGGGATGTTTTTGCCTCGAACATTGGTTTTGTCATAAAAATGAGGTATCTTTGCGGGGAATTTGACTACTGACAACGGACAATGAACAGACGCCTGATACTTTTTTTTCTTCTTTTTTTGCCCCTGGCTTCTTGCCTTTTGCTCAGGGCACAGCCTCGCTTTGTGCCCGATTCGGATATCAAGAAGGCGGGTGAAGTGGCATTCCAGACGCCGCGCAAGTTCAGGCTGGGCTTTACGAACAAGGGCTCTGCGCCTCTGCTCATCAAGGAAGCGAAGGCATCGTGCGACTGCATGGATGTCACGTTCCCAACGGCTCCTATCGCCGCCGGTTCCCGAGGCGAGATAGAGTTGACATTCAATGCCAATCTTCTGGGTACTTTCTACAAGGAGGTCGAGGTGCTGACGAATGCTTCGGACAAGCCCTCCTACATTGCCATCCAGGGCACCGTCGTGACCGAAGTGCATGACTATAGCGACGAGTTCCCCATTGACCTCGGGAACGTGCGCCTAATGACGAATATCGTGGAGTTTGAGGATGTTAACAGCGGAGACCATCCGACGGCAGAGCTGCAGATATTAAACACCGACCGTACTGCCTACCGGCCCGAGCTAATGCATCTGCCCTCGTTCCTTTCCGCCCAATACGAACCCGAGGATATCCCTGCCGGCAAGGTCGGCACGATACGCCTCACCCTCGACAGCGAGAAGCTCACCCACATGGGGCTGCATCAAACTAGCATCTACCTGTCACGCTATCTGGGCGACAAGATTGGCGAGACGAACGAGATACTTGTCTCTGCCATCTTGCTACCGAACTTTTCCTATATGGACGACGAGGCCCTCGCCTTGGCGCCGGAGCTTTCCACCAGTGAGTCGTCTGTCGAGATGACGCCCCAAAGCGGGAAGAAGGAAGTCAGCCATACCATCGTCCTGACCAACACGGGGAAACGGGACCTGCACATACAACAGGTTCAGGTCTTCAACAAGGCCATCGGTGTCAGGATTGCCGAAAGCACAATACACCCTGGCAAGAGTACGAAGCTGAAGATAAGCGTCACCGCACGTTACCTGCATAAGAGCAAGGGCCGTATGCGCGTCTTGCTCATAACTGACGCTCCCAAACAAGCTAAACAATACATTAATGTAGAAGTAAATGGAACATCCTGAGAATAATCCCGAGTATGCAGGCCTGACCGTGAACGACGGTGTGGGACCTGTGACCTCCGTCAATCCTAACCTCAACCGCAAGCGCTTCGTGCGCCGTCGCCTCTCAGCCGGAGACTTCGTGGAGGGTATCCTCAAAGGCGACATCACCATCCTGGGGCAAGCCGTGACCCTGGTCGAGAGCACCATCCCCGAGCACCAGGCCGTTGCGCAGGAGGTTATAGAGAAGTGCCTGCCTCACTCTGGCAACAGCGTGCGCATCGGCATCAGCGGTGTCCCCGGTGCAGGCAAGAGCACCAGCATCGACGAGTTCGGCATCCATGTCCTGAAGGAGTATGGCGGACGATTGGCCGTCCTTGCCATCGACCCCAGCAGCGAACGCACCAAGGGCAGCATCCTTGGCGACAAGACACGCATGGAGAAGCTGAGCGTTCACCCCGACTCGTTCATCCGTCCCAGCCCGTCTGCTGGCAGTCTGGGCGGTGTGGCACGCAAGACACGCGAGACCATCATCCTCTGCGAGGCTGCTGGCTTCGACAAGATTTTCGTCGAGACGGTTGGGGTGGGGCAGAGCGAGACAGCCTGCCACTCGATGGTCGATTTCTTCCTGCTTATCCAGCTTGCAGGTACGGGCGACGAGCTGCAAGGCATCAAGCGCGGCATCATGGAGATGGCGGACGGCATCATCATCAACAAATGCGACGGCAACAACGTCGAGAAGTGCCAGCTTGCCGCCACGCACTTTCGCAATGCCCTGCACCTGTTCCCCCTGCCCGAAAGCGGCTGGGCGCCGCAGGTCCTCACCTACAGCGGCTTCTACGGCTACGGCATCAAGGAGGTTTGGGACATGGTCTATAGCTACCTTGACTTCGTGAAGAAGAATGGTTACTTCGAATACCGTCGGGCAGAGCAGGCGAAGTACTGGATGTACGAAAGCATTAACGAGCAACTGATGGGTAACTTCTATCACAACCCCACTATCTCCGACATGTTGCAGGCTGCCGAGCAGGGCGTCCTTCGCGGCGAGCGGACTTCATTCGTGGCAGCCAAGCAGTTGCTCGATTCTTATTTTGCACTCCTCCATTAGCCATTTCGGGGTGCTGGTGGCACCGCAGATGCCTATCGAATCACAACCTTGCAGCCAGCGGACATCAATTTCGCTGGCTGTATCTATCATGTACGAACGGGGATTCGCCCCACGGCACTCGTTGAAGAGCACGCGACCGTTGCTACTCTTCTTGCCGCAGACGAAGAGCACCACGTCGTGCCTGAGCGCAAAGTCGCGTATGTTGGGCATCCGGTTTGCCACTTGACGGCAAATCGTGTCGTAATAGGTGAAGGTGGCATTGGGGCTGATGTGCTGCTGGACGTACTCGACAATTTTCCGGAACTCGTCAAGCGGCATCGTCGTCTGGGAATATAGGCAGATGTCGCGATTGAAGTCCAGCTTCCTGACGTCGTCTGCCGACTCGATGACGATGGCTGTCTCCTCTGTCTGTCCCACGAGGCCGATGACCTCAGCATGGCCCTTCTTCCCGAAGATGACAATCTGCTTGGACCCTTCCCCACCTCCCCTTAAAGGGGAAGAGTCCTCTCCCTCTAAAGGAGAGTTAGAGAGGGTCCTGTACTCTTTCTTTATGCGTTCCTGCAGGTGCAGCACGACGGGGCACGTGGCATCTATCAGGTTGATGTCGCGTTCGCGGGCCAGGGCGTAGGTGGAAGGCGGTTCACCATGAGCGCGCAGCAGCACCTTGGCATTGTGAATGTCCCGCATCTGTTGGTGGTTAATGGTCACCAGTCCCATCTGCTGCAGTCGGTCGCACTCCTTGCCGTTGTGTACGATGTCGCCCAGACAATAGAGCTGTTCCTCCTTTGCCAGTTCCTCTTCGGCCTTGCCGATGGCACGGGTCACGCCGAAGCAGAAGCCCGAACCCTGATCAATTTCTATCTTCATGCCTGCAAAGGTACGACATATAATTCAAAATTCAAAATTCAAGATTCAAAATGAGGGTGAAACTGCATAATAATCGTATTTTGATGTCCCGTGAACTATAGCATAGTGTCCCTTCTGCGGTAGCGGGCTATTCCTATGGCTGAAGGAATAGTAATCCTATGCGGGAAGGAATAGTAATCCTTCGGCTGAAGGAATAGTAATCCTATGGCTGAAGGAATAGTAATCCTATGACGGAAGGAATACTATCCTTAGCGGGAAAGATTACTATCCTTTCGAGGGAGGGATAGCTGATATGGTGTCTGCTATTTTGCCGACATTAAGGCTGCGGGCACTGGCGTCGAAAATTTCCTTGTAGAGTCCGCCCTGGCGATAGACTTCGTCGGGGTTGCCGGACTGCACTACACGCCCGTGCTCGAGCACATATATTTGGTCGGCATCGATAATCTGTCCGATGTTGTGCGAGATGATGATGACGGTTCGTCCCTGCTTGATGGCATCGATGCTGGCCTTTATCTGTTCCGTGGCAATGGCATCGAGGCTTGCGGTCGGCTCGTCGAGGAAGATGATGGGCGGGTTCTTGATGAACATACGGGCTATGGCAACGCGCTGCTGCTGGCCGCCACTGAGCTGAAGGGCTGATGTGTCGAATCCATTTGGCAACGCGGCCACCTGGTCGTAGAGGAAGGCTTGTTTGGCAGCCCATACCACATCGTCGTGGGTAGCTGCGGGATTGCCGTAACGGATGTTCTCCTCGATGGTGCCGTCGAAGATGTGATTCTTCTGCAGGACGAGTCCGATGTGCTCGCGCAGCCATTGGGTGTCCCATTGGCTGAGGTCGGTGCCGTCGAGCCTGATGGTGCCGCCCTGGGGCTGGTAGAATATGTCGAGCAGGTTGACAATGGTGGTCTTGCCCGCTCCGCTCAATCCGACGAGTGCCGTGATTTTGCCGCTCTCTATACGCATGGAGACATCTGTCAGGGCCTTGGTGCCTCCAGGGTAGGTGAAATCGACATGGCTGAGCTCGAAGTCGCCCTTCACCTTCTCGGGCTTATAGGTGCCTGTAGGTTCCACCTCGTCCTCAGCCTTCAGGATGCCAAAGAAGCCTTCGGCATAGATGAGCGCATCGTTCATGTCGTCGTAGATGCGGTGCAGCTGTCGGATGGGCGCACTGACATTGGCAAAGAGCATGACGTGATACATGATCTTTCCGATGCTCATGCCCGGGTAGTCTATGAGCACAAGATAGGCGGTAAGGATGATGATGAGCACCGTCCCGATTTGTTCGAGGAAGCTCTTCAGACCGTTGAACATATAGCTCTGCTTACGCATGTTGAGTTGCAGGCCGGTCATGGTGCGCTGCAGGTCGGCCTGACGGTTGGCCTCTATCTCCTCGCGGTTGAACGATTTGATGACGTTGATGCTCTCGATAATGCTGAGAATGCCTTGGCTCACGGCCTGATGGCCACCGAAGATGCTGCGGCGCCCGCCTTTCATACGTCCGGCCTGGATATAGGTGACATAGAAATAGATGGGTACAATGCAGAGGGCCACAAGTCCCACATAGACATTGGCCATGAACATGAGAGCTAGAGCCAGGACGGCACTGGTGAAGAGCGGCAGAATCTCGATGAAGAAGTTGTTGACCGTGTTGCTCAGGCTCATGATGCCTCGGTCGATACGGGACTGGAGTTTGCCCGTCTCGTTCCCCTCGGTGCTGAAGAATGCCATGCGGAACGACAGGACGCGCTCGACCACCCTGAGCGAGAGGTCCTGACTGACAAGAATACGCATGCGTTCGCCATAGTAACGCTGGAAGAAGGTGACGAGCGCAGAGACGACCTCCTTGCCCAATAGGATGATACTGATGACGGTGAGGATACTTACGGCGCTGCCCCAAGAGAAACCGCCCGGTGTTTGAATGAGGGCGTTGATGCTGTCAACGGCTCGGTCGAGGACAACGGCGTTCACCTGTGCCATAAGCGACCCACCGAGGGTTAGTAGCAGTGTGATGGCTACTAACCCTCGGTAGGGCAGCACATAGGGCATGATGTTCTTCAGCAAGCCCCAGATGGTCATCTTGGAGGTCACTCGGTACCTCCCGCCATGATGTTCAGAATGCTGACGAAGTCGGCAATGTCGATTTGGCCGTCACCATTGATGTCGGCAATCTGGCTGAACTCACCTGCTGCCATAATGTTCAGGACGCTTACGGCATCTGCAATATCCACCTTCGTGTCGCCATTGATGTCGCCTAATATTACCTGAACAGTAGGTATCTCGGGCAGAACGATGCTGGGCAGACGCTGTACCTCGGACAAGGCGGTGGTGAAGTAGGAGTTGAGACCGGTCAGCAACTTGTTGGTCGCGGTATAGTCGAACGCCGTTCCTTCTTCATTCAGCAAGTAGCAGTCCTTGAGCCTCGGGGCATGGGTGTTGCCGTGGAACTTGTAGCCTGGCGATGAAACAAGCATCTTGTCCGTACCCGTCTTGAAGAAGGATACGTCGGTCGCATGGAAGACGATGGAGCGCCCCGCCATGTAGGAATCGGCTGCAATGATGTAGGGTGTTCCTCCACGTAGCTTGGTGACTGGCTTGAAGACGATGTTCCCCTTGCTGTCCTCGGCTGTGAACTCGTATATCCAGAAATGCTTGAGCGTGTCGGAGAGCGAGACGGGGATGCTATCGACACAGATGGAGTCCGACTCGAAGGGCATCGTAAGGGCGTGCCACTTCGTACCGTCCTCTGTCTCGGGGAAGGTGTAGGTGAAGGAAGCGCTATCGGCATCGAAGGTGGTTGGAATGTAGTAGGGCTTGTCGTTGACCAGATTGATGCGCTTTGCGTGGTTGCCGCTTACGACATTGGATGAATCGAGGCTGGCCGGTATCTTCATGTCGGGTGCAAAGGCATAGATGGTATTGGGATTCGCGTTAGGACGCAAACGTGTGATCTTACCGCAGTCGGCATACACGCCACAGGCAGTCGTGGGTGCCGAGAACGTGGCACGATATGCCTGGCCAGCTACGGTTCCGTCGGTCTTCCAGGTAAGCAAACCGGCCTTCATCTCCCATCTGTTGTCCCAAAGACCGCCGTTGGACAATGTGCCGTCCTGATTGCCATACGATACCTTGAAGCGGTAGTAATAGCCTTCGCTCAGGCCATCGAACTCAAATTCCACACTGGCAGTCTTACCCGCAACGACATCTATATGGTATGTGCGGGTGGGACCGCTGTACGCCGTGTTGTTTCCAACCTTCTGATTCCAGAGCTGGAACTTGACGCTTCCGTGGTAGTCCTCTTTAGCATTGTTCTTGATGGTTGCCCTGCCAATCAGGCGTTTGCCGTAAGCAATGCCTTCGACGAGATTGTTGATGGTATAGGACGAGACAGCGAGGTTGGCCTTGACCGCACTTGCTTCGTCGATGACTTCCATCGTGCCTTGACCTATTACGCCGTTGCCCTTGTCGTCGTTGCAGAACCAGAGGTTGTAGATGCCAGTCGTGTCCGGCGTGAAGAAGTACGACACCTCTGCCGTCTCGCCTGTACGAATGGCAACCATCGACTTGCTTTCGGTATAGACCTTCTTGTTTGTCTGGCTGGCAAAGAAATAGACTGTCTTGAAGTACTCTGCACCATCGTTGCGGAACTTCACCTTCACCTCCTGCTCCTTCTTCATGATGCGGGTGCCCGGGAAGGTGATGGTGTCGATGCTGATGCTGACCTGATTCCCGACGGAGATGTTGATGGGAGTTAGGGTGACGGTACTGTCAGCATCGACGACAGCCTCGATGTACTGGCTCTGCATGTTATATTTTGGATGCCATACCTCACCCCTCGAAGACTTGCTGGCGGGAGAAAGCCTGTAGGTGCCTTCGGGAAGCTTCTTCCTGAGGGAGAAGGCCTTAGATTGAGTCGCGCCGTTTTCCATGCTGGAAATGGTTTGTTTGTTTCCTACAAGCGCAAGCGAGCCATCCTCATCGAGCATGACAATACCTGTGTTGAAGGCGCCGGTGGAACCCGTCTTGTTCGTGAACGTTGCCTTGATGGTTTGGTTGGCTATCGAGACATCGCCGATATAAAGATGGGTGTCTTGCTTGGGAGGCGCGGTGGTACGAAGATTGAAGAGCGCACCTTGGCTCATGCTATAGCCGTCGCTGCTGCTGCTGGCTCCCATACCGCTGTTGTCGCCAGGATTGAGGATGCCTATGAGGAACCAGCCGTTGCTGCCGCCGCCCCAGCCCCAATTGACGTGGAACAGGTTGTCGCCATCGAAGCCGTCGATTACGAAGGCATGGCCGCCGCCCGAAGAATGACCGCAGTAGAGGACCGGATAACCGGCTTCCATCTCGTCGTAGAGCATCTCGAACCATTCATCTATCGAATAGCTTCCACGACCTCCCCAATAGGCACTCGAATTGTAGCCAAAGTAATTGACGAAGACATCGCGAGCCCTTGAAGTGGTAGCGCCCGATGAGGCTCCCCAGCCCATCTTGACAGACTGACCGCAGTAGAGCATCAGATTGGCAACAGCTGTGTCCTGTGCATTGGCATTGTCAAAGCCATTCCAGGAATAGGTGTCGCGCATGTTCTCCCAATCAATGGTTGTGCCGCGCGGTACGGCCTTTACTGTGACTGTCTTCTCGGTACCGTCGTCCAATTTATATGTATTGGAATGGGCAGGGATGACAGCCTTTGTCTTTTCTGGGAACTTGTAGTAGTAAACGACCTGTGCCATTGCAGTTGCCACACAGCCAGCAGCAGGGTAGTGCTGTGAGCCGTCGCCCTTGTAGTACTTGGGACAGGTGATGTTGTATGGATTTCCCTGGTTCCAGCGTGTGGTCAGCAGCTCGGGTATGCTGTGCTTTGTGCCGCTCACCTTATTACGTTTCTTGAGAATAGGAGAATCCGGCTGGATGTCATTGTCCTTGATGTACTTTATCTGGTCGGCATAGAACTGCAGCCAGGAACTCATGTTCTCGGGAATGTTGTCGGGGTCGAATGTACCCTGGTCAACGTAACCGAGGATAGGCTCTGTGCGGTCGTCGCCGGAAACGATGACGTAGCCACCATCGCCTCCTACATTGAATACATAATAATAGGGAGTCTCCTCCTCCGTCGAGGCTGCTTTCCTGCGATGGCTCCCACCTTGGGAGGTGACGGGGGAGGTTTCAATTGTCTTGCCCTTGGCAAGCATGAATGACTGGGCTGTGTAGAGTGCAGCCTGCTCGCCGACAGACTCTGCTCTCAATGTTGCATAGTTGCAAGGTAGAAATGCTAAGAAGCAGAGCGTCGATAATGATAATGTTAAACGTTTCATTTTGTATCTCCTGCCATGATGTTAAGGATGCTGACAAAGTCGGCGATGTCAATTTGTCCGTCGCCATTGATGTCAGCAATTATGTTAAACTCTCCTGCTGCCATGATGTTCAGGACGCTCACGGCATCAGCAATATCTACTTTAGTGTCGCCATTGATGTCGCCAAGAATTACCTGTACCGTAGGTATCTTAGGCAGGACGATGCTCGGCAGACGCAGTTCCTCGGGGAGGGAGGTGGTGAAGTAGGAGGCCCCGGCTGAGATTAACTTAGCCACCGAAACATACTCGAAAGCTGTTCCATCTTCATTCAGCATGTAGAAGTCCTTGAGCTTGGGTGCGAATGTGTTTCCGTGGAACTTGTAGTCCGACGAGGTAATGACCATCTTGTTGGAGCCTGCCTTGTAGAACGGCACGTCGAGTGAGCGGAAGACAATAGAACGCCCTGCCATGTAGGAATCGGCTGCAATGATATAAGGCGTGGCACCCCGCAGCACTGTTGCAGGCGCAAAGATTATCTCACCGTCGTTGCCCTGGGCAGCAAATTCGTATATCCAGAAGTGCTTGAGAGAATCGTCGAGGCTGGTGGGGATATCATCCACGAAGATGGAGTCAACCTCGAAGGGCATCGTAAAGGCATGCCACTTCGTACCATCCTCTGTCTCGGGGAAGGTGTAGGTGAAGAAAGCACTGTCGGCATCGAAGGTGACAGGTATGTAATAAGGCTGGTCATTGACAAAATTGATGCGGTCAGCATGACTGCCGATTACGACGTTGGCAGAGTCGAGTCTGGCCGGTCTTTCCATGTTTGCGCCAAAAGCATATATGGTGTTTGGATTCTTGTTTGGCGTCATGCGGGTGATTTTCTTGCTGCAATCGGCATGTACTCCACAGATGTTGGAGGTTATTCCAATGGATGTGCTATATGCCTTGCCGGTTACAGAGCCATCGTTCTTCCATAATGCCAAGCCAGCCTTCATTTCCCAACCGCCTAAGTCCCATACGCCACCGTTGCCCAGTTCACCGCTTTGGTTGACATAGGAGGCACTAAGATAGTATTTGTTGTTCTCGCTGAGGCCATCGAACTCAAACTCGACGCTAGCCACCTTACCGGCCATGATATCAACATCATAGGTGTGGCTTGAACCACCCCATGCTGAACCTGAGCTGTTTGGCTGGTTCCATATTGTCAGTCTTATCCTGCCGTTGAAGTCAACTTTTGCATTGTTCCTGATGGCGGCCCTGCCAACGAGGCGCTTGCCGTATGCAATGCCTTCGACGAGATTAGTGATGGTGTAGGAGCTGACAACGAGGTTGGCCTTGGGAGCTTCCGATTCCTCGACGATGTCCACAGTGCCCCGTCCGACGATATCACCACCGTTTTCTGATGTGGTGAACCATAGTTTATAAGTGCCGGTTTCTTCTGGCGTGAAGAAGAATGACACATCGACCGTCTCGTCTGCGCGAACGGCGACTTGTGACTTGCTTTTCACATAGGTGTCACTCGAAGGATTGCTGGCCGTCTTGCTAACATGCATGTATATAGTCTTGAAGTACTCGTTGCCATTGTTGCGATAGGTTACCTTTACCTCCTGTTCATTTCCTACGATACGAGTGCTGGGGAAGGTGATGGTGTCGATACTGATGGAGCTGCCATTGGATATATCGACGGGAGTCAAGGTGACTGCGCCCTCGCTATCGACTACAGCCTCTATATAATGATTGCGCATATTGAACTTTGCACGCCAAACCTTGCCCCTTGAGGCTTTGCTGGCGGGAGAAAGCCTGTAAGTGCCCTCGGTGAGTCTGTTCTTGAGGTTGAAGGTCTTGGTCTGGGAAGAGCCATTCTCCATGCTAGAGATGGATTGTGCGGTGCCGATAAGAGAAATGCCACCGTCATCGTCCAACTTGACGATACCAGTACTGAAGCTACCGGTAGCGCCCGTCCTGTTCTCAAATGTGGCTTTGATGGAAGAGGCTCCAGTGACAGCGACATCTTTGATGAAGAGGTAAGTGTCAGCTCTGTCATTGTCGGGCAGACGGAGATTGAAGAGTGCACGCTGGCTCATGCTATAGCCGTCGCTGCTGCTGCTTGCACCGATGCCGCTGTTGTCACCTGGGTTGAGGATGCTTACAAGGAACCATCCGTTGCTGCCGCCTCCCCAGCCCCAGTTGAGGTGGAAGAGATTATCGCCGTCGAAGCCGTCGAGCACGAAAGCATGCCCACCGCCGGATGAGAAACCAGAGAAGAGGACAGGATAACCCTGTTCTATCTCGTTGTAGAGCATGTCGAACCAGTCGTCGATGCTGTAGTCGCGACGTTCACCTACATAGCAACTGTTGTCGTAACCAAAGATATTGATGTAGGATTCAGCGCTGAAGTTGGCACCAGAGGAAGGTCCCCAACCCATCTTTACTGACTGACCGCAGTAGAGCATCAGGTTGGCGACAGCAGAGTCCTGCGCATTGGCATTCTCAATGCCGTTCCAAGAATATGTGTCGCGCATGTTATCCCAGTCAATCGGGGTATTGCGTGGTATGGCCTTTGCCGTGACTGTGACAGTCTTTTTTTGACCATCGCTCTTATCCGTGTAGGTGTAGGTATTGCTATGGGCAGGAATGACAGCCTTGGTCTTATCGGGATGCCTGTAGAAATACATGACCTGTGCCATAGCTGTTGCCGTACAACCAGTAGCGGGATAGTGTTGGGTGCCATCCTCTTCCTTGTAGTACTTTGGGCAGGTGATATTGTATGGACTTCCTTGGTTCCAACGAGTTGTCAACAACTCGGGTACGCTGTGCTTTGTGCCCTGGACCTTGTTGCGCTTCTTGAGAAGGGGAGAGTCTGGCTGGATGTCATTGTCCACGATGTACTTAATCTGATCGGCATAGGATTGCAGCCAGGAACGCATGTTCTCAGGGATGTTATCCGGGTCGAAGGAACCCTGTTCGACATAGCCGAGGATAGGCTCAGTACGGTCATCGCCTGATACAATAACATAGCCACCATTGCCTCCTGCATTGAATACATAGTAGTAAGGCTGCTCATTCTCCGTCTCCCCAGAGCTGGACTTCTTTCGGGAACTCTGGGATGGGGCGGGAGTCGCATTGACAGTCTTGCCTTTAGCAAGCATGTATGTCTGCGCAGTGTAGAGCGCAGCCTCTTTGCCAACAGGCTCTGCTTTCAACATTGAGATATTGAGATGTTGAGATGTTAAAAAGCAGAGACTAATTAGGGAAAGGATGCTCTTTTTCATATTACATTAGCCTAAATTGTTTGTATAAGGGTGGATTAATGGATTGATTACTATACCTCGTAACCTTTAGGATTATTCTTCTGGAAGTTCCAGGAATCGCGGCACATTTCCTCAATGCCAAACTTTGCTTCCCATCCCAACTCAGCCTTAGCCTTGGCAGGGTCGCAGTAGCATGTGGCAATATCGCCTGGACGACGGGGCTTGATGACGTAGGGGACCTTTAGACCGTTTGCCTTCTCGAATGCCTTGACAACATCGAGGACTGAATAACCATGACCAGTTCCCAAGTTATAGATGGCCAGTCCCTTGTTCTCCTTAATGGCCTTAAGCGCACAGACATGACCATTTGCAAGATCCACCACATGGATGTAGTCACGGACGCCTGTACCATCGTGAGTATCATAATCGTCACCGAAGACGCCCAGCTCCTTACGAATACCGATGGCAGTCTGAGTAATGTAAGGCATCAGGTTGTTGGGGATGCCATTGGGGTTCTCGCCAATCAGACCCGATTCATGTGCACCAATGGGGTTGAAATAACGCAGCAAGACCACGTTCCATTCTGGGTCAGCCTTCTGAACATCCATCAATACCTGCTCAATCATCGACTTGGTCCAACCGTATGGATTGGTACACTGGCCTTTGGGACATTCCTCGGTGATGGGAATAATGGCTGGGTCGCCATAAACCGTGGCGCTGGAGGAGAAGATGATATTCTTACAACCATGTTGGCGCATAACGTCAACAAGAACAAATACGCCGTTCATGTTTGTCTCATAATACATGAGAGGCTTAGCTACGGATTCTCCGACAGCCTTTAAACCAGCAAAGTTGATGACTGCATCTATCTTATGTTCTGTGAAGATTTTGTCCATAGCGGCACGGTCGCGAATGTCAGCCTCAATTAATGTGACCTTGTGACCGATGATTTTCTCCACACGACGGATTGCCTCGGGCTGTGAATTGTAAAAGTTATCTACTACCACCACGCTGTGGCCTGCTTTGTCTAACTCGATAAGTGTGTGGCTTCCAATGTAACCTGCGCCACCAGTTAAAAGAATATTCATATTTTCAAATTCAAAATTAATAAATTCAAAATTCATATTTATTTCCCCTAACGGGATTTAGGGGGTCTATAATCCAAACAAGGTCTTAAGTCCGTTATCTACGCCGCTGAAACCCATAAAGGCCATTGCCAGAAGACCGGCAGTGACAAGGGCGATGCTCATTCCCTGCATGCCTTTGGGCACGTCCATCATTGCCAGCTGTTCGCGAATACCTGCAAAAACAACAAGTGCCAATGCAAAACCGATAGCTGTGCTCAGGGCAAAGACGACACCGGTCAGCAGGTTGGGCTCGAGACCCTGAGTAGCGTATGTGCCGTTCGCAACGAGGATAGCTACACCAAGGATGCAGCAGTTGGTGGTGATGAGTGGCAGGAAGACGCCCAGTGCCTGATACAGGGCTGGTGCACTCTTCTTCAGGATAATCTCCACCATCTGAACGAGGGCTGCAATGACCAGGATGAAGGCAATCGTCTGGAGATATTCGAGGTCGAATGCCTTGAGCACATATATTTGCAGGAGGTAGGTCACGATGGTTGCAAGCGTGAGCACGAAAGCTACTGCTGCTCCCATACCAAGGGCAGAATCCACCTTCTTGCTGACACCAAGGAAGGGACAGATACCCAGGAACTGCGACAGGACAATGTTATTAACAAAAATCGCTGTGATGAAGATAAGTATGTAAGCCATATCTATTTACGATTTAACGATTAACTATTTACGATTTGACTTTGTTGATGATTGCAATGAGATAGCCGAGAGCAATAAATGCACCAGGAGCCAGCACGAAGACGAGTGCTCCGTAGTCCTCTGGGAAGAGCGTCATATCAAATACCCTGCCTGTGCCGAGCAGTTCACGGGCAGCACCCAGAAGGGTGAGGGCGATGGTAAAACCAATACCCATGCCGATGCCATCACAAATACTGCTGACGACACCGTTCTTGGCTGCAAATGCTTCAGCGCGTCCCAGAATAATGCAGTTCACCACGATAAGCGGAATGAAGAGGCCGAGGCTGGCATCCACGTCGGGAGCATAGGCCTTGATGAGCATTTGCAGAATGGTCACCAAAGATGCTATCACCACAATGAAAGAGGGAATGCGCACCATATCCGGGATGAGGTTCTTGATAAGTGAGATAATCAGGTTGGAGAAGACAAGAACAGCCGTCGTGGCAAGTCCCATCGACATACCATTCATGGCGCTACTGGTGGTTCCCAAAGTGGGACACATGCCAAGCAGGAGTACGAAGGTTGGATTCTCCTTTATTATACCGTTAAGTAGGACTTTCATATTGTTCATTTCTGTTTCCTCCTATACATTATATATTATTATTTGTCTTCCCGGCCTGCTGGCTTGCTCCACTTTGGCCGTCAGCAGAGTTTTCGGAAAGAGCTTTGTAGGCAGCATTGATGCAACGCAGGAAAGCACGGCTGGTAATCGTTGATGCAGTGATGGCATCCACTTCTCCACCGTCCTTGCTGACGGTCAGGTTGCCTGCCTGCTTGCCGATAATGTCGCCCTTCTGACCTTTCTGGAACCAGTCCTGTGCTTTAGCACCAAGTCCCGGTGTCTCGCTTGACTCCATTACACGATAACCCAACACTTGCCCTTCCTCATTAAAACCGACGAGGACCGTCAGTTTGCCACCAAAACCTTTGGGGTCAGTTACTTGAACCGCTGTACCTTGTTCTGTGCGATAGATGGTTGCACCAGCTTCGGTCACTTCTGCTTCGGGAACTTGCAGTCCATTGGCTGAAAGCACCTCTCCGATACCGTCTGCCAATTGCTGTGCCTTAATGGCTTTGATGGGCCCTTTTGTTACATCGTTGACATAGCCCAGGGCCGCTCCTGCAACGACTGAAATGGCGGTCAGCACAATGGCCATATTATACCATGTTGATTTGAGCTTCTTCATTTCTTTTCCTCCTTTCTGATGACCTCGCCGAAACGATCAGGCTTGCAATAAGTATTGATGAGAGGGGTGAAGGCATTCATGATGAGAATCGCGAATGACATGCCTTCCGGATAGGCTCCCCAGTTACGGATGATGACGGTGAGCAGACCGATGCAGACACCATAGATGATTTGTCCTTTTCCCGTCATAGGGGAGGTAACATAGTCTGTTGCCATGAAGCAGGCACCGAGAATAAGACCACCACTCATAAGCACAACATGCGGCATTGCATATACAGGATTAACCGTATGCATGATGCCGGAGAAGATAGCAACCGTGCCGAGAATGCTGACGGGAATATGCCAGGTGATGATTTTGCGCCAAAGCATGAAAGCGCAACCAAGCAGGAGGAGTAGGGCACTCACTTCGCCCAAAGAACCTCCTGTCTGACCGATGAGCATGTTAAATGCATCCGGCAGTTTGTTCAGTTCTGAAGGGTCACCGCTTGCAATGGCATTCTGCATAATGAAGAGCGGAGTTGCTGCCGTCTCAGCATCTGTGTAAGCCGTGAGTTGTCCGGCTACAGGCCATGTCGTCATCTGCACCGGGAAACTGATGAGCAGGAAGACGCGGCCAACGAGAGCGGGATTGAAGGGATTCTGTCCTAAGCCACCGTATGTCATCTTTCCGATGCCAATGGCAACGAGGGCACCTATAATGATAATCCAGAGGGGCAGGTTACTTGGCAGGTTGAAGCCCAGCAACAAACCTGTCAGGATTGCACTGCCATCGCAGATGGAACAGCCCGAGCGTTTTAGCAAAAACTTTGTGATGGCCCATTCAAAGAAAACACAGGAAGCCACCGATGTTGCGAGAACGATGGCAGCACCCATTCCGAAGAACCATAAGCTGGCAAGCAATGCGGGTACCAATGCTATGCAGACACCGTACATGTTCTTCTGCACGGAATCTCCTCCGTGAACATGCGGTGAAAGTGAAACTATTAATTTATTAGCCATAATTATTAATTGTCAATTATCCATTATCAATTATTTTGCTGCTCTGCTCTTGATGATACCCATGACGGTTGTCTTGCCTACGCGAATCATGTCGAGCAAGGGACGATGACTGGGGCAGGTGAACTGACAGCTGCCGCATTCGATGCAACTGGTAATGTCGTTCTTCTCTGCGCCTTCCCAATCCTCTTTAGCACTCATCTTGCTGAGCAGGTAGGGCTCCAGTCCCATCGGACAGGCACTGACACACTTGGCACAACGGATACATGGATCAGGCGTGGCACGCTGAGCCTCCTTGTCATTCATGATGAGCAAACCGCTGGAGCCCTTTGTCATGGGAACATCGAGGCTGAGAAGAGCCTTGCCCATCATGGGACCGCCACCAATTATCTTACCAGTATCTTCGGGCAGACCTCCACACTCGTCTATCAGTTGTTGGAAGGGAGTGCCCAGACGTGCCAGCAGATTGCTTGGCTGTTTGACACTCTTGCCTGTGACGGTAATGATGCGGTCAATGAGGGGCTTGTTCTTCATGACAGCTTGATAGATGGCAAAGGCTGTTCCAACGTTTTGAACCACAGCACCCACATTGATGGGAATGGCAGGAGGCGCAGGCACTTGGCGACCGATGACAGCATCAATGAGCTGCTTCTCGCCGCCTTGCGGATACTTGACCTTGAGCGGTACAATCTCTATGCCTTCGTAGCCTTTTGCTTTCTCTGTCATCAGTTTGATAGCATCGGGCTTGTTGTTTTCAATGCCTATGTAACCTTTCTTTACGTCCACGGCTTTCATGATGAGGTGCAAACCAACGAGAATTTCTTCGGGGTGCTCCAGCATAAGTCTGTGGTCAGCAGTGAGGTAAGGCTCACACTCTACAGCATTGATGATAACGCACTCGGCCTTGCAGCCAGGAGGTGGTGAGAGCTTTACGTGGCAGGGGAATGTGGCACCGCCCATTCCGACAATGCCTGCATTCTTCACTTTTTCTATGATAGTTTTGCTGTCGAGTTCAGGACGGTCACTGAGTTTTACAAGCGTGGAGCTTCTGTCTATGGTCTCTTCCCATTCATCGCCCTCGACGTCCACATAGACAGCCATGCGACGTGTGCCACTTGCATCGAGAGCAACATCAACCTTGGAGACCTTGCCGCTGACACTGCTGTAGATGGGGGCACTGACGAAGCCACCTGCTTCAGCCAGCAGTGTACCTACCTTAACCTCGTCACCTTTCTTTACAATGGGCTTGGCAGGAGCACCGATATGCTGGAACATGCTGAATACTGCTTGTTTGGGCAGAGCAGCCTCGCGTATAGGACTTGTAGCAGACAGTTTATTCTCTGCGGGATGAACTCCTCCAATCTTAAATGTTTTCATATCTTATTCAGCTTTTGAGAGTTCAACAATCTGAGTCGGATTATTTGGAGTACTCTGAATATTCTGAGTGTTCAGAGTATTCTGAGTGTTTGGAGATGCTGGCTCTTCTGCTTTTGGCTTGCGTGGGGGGAAGTTGAAACCGTGGATAGCTCCCTTGGGACAAGCCTCCTCACACTTACGGCACATCTTGCACTTCTCTGCGTTGATGTAGGCCAGATTGTTCTCCAATGTGATGGCTTCGAACTTATCGCAGGTCTTGACGCATTTGCCACAGCCAATACAAGATGCCTTGCAGGCTTTGTTGGCAATGGCACCTTTGTCCTTGTTGTTGCAAAGAACAACGACGCGGCGACCCTTGGGACCTTTCAGCCGAATCTCGATGATGCCGCGAGGACAGGTCTTCGCACAGGCACCACAAGCCGTACATTTCTCTTCGTCAACTTCAGGCAGACCAGTCTCAGGATTCATGTGGAGGGCATCAAACTGACATTTGCTCACGCAGTCGCCTTGGCCCAGACAACCATAGCCGCAACCTGTTTCGCCCATGCCTGTCATTTGTTGAACGCGACAACTCTTTGCCCCGTCGAACTGTGCCAGACGGGGACGATTCTCGCAAGTGCCGTTACAGCGGACCACTGCTACCTTTGGGGCGGTGGCAGCGACAGTCATGCCAAGGATGTCGGCCACTTGCTCCATAACAGGCTGACCACCGACCGGACAGAGCTTGCCTTCGAGGCTTCCCTCGTTTGCAGCCTTAACACAAGCCGCAGCAAAGCCCGAGCAGCCCGGATAACCGCATCCGCCACAATTTGCCTGTGGCAGCACGGCAGATACTTGTGCAATGCGGGGGTCTTCATGCACAGCAAATTTGTGTGAGACAACAAAGAGAATCACCGCAGAGGCAAGTCCAATGAGGCCCAACACACAAACTGCAATCAGAATTACATTCACCATATTTATTTACGATTTGACGATTTACTATTTACTATTTTGTGGGGACTTCCTTTCCATTCCCTTTAACTTTCCTTTATTTTAAAAGCGAATTCCTTTCCCAATTTGTCGCGCATCAGATAGAGAACACCGAAGTAAAGGGCGAGAGTCAGTAGCGCTGCCAATGCTCCTAAACCTTCTCCACCAAGGTATGTGCCAGCAAAGAGGACTGCAAGCATGAGGACGAGTGGCAGAACATAGGCCAGGACGCTGGCTCGAAGTCCCTGGCGGACAGAACCAATCAAGGTAACTGGGTCACCAACATGCAGGGTGGGGTAGTGCCCCTTCACCTCAATGACCTTTTCCTTGCTCTCGCTGCTGCGACAGAGCTGTCGGGCACTGCAACTGCTACAAGCTGATGCCTGCAGGATGCGCACGTGGCAATCCTCTGTCCCGATGTGCTCTACAATGCCTTTGTGGCGAATGGTCTCTTTGGGGTTCATTATATCTTATGAATTCGCGCAAAGATATATTTTTTTACGCACATTACATAATTATATTTAAGGGGATTTTGTGATTTTGTATAAAAATTCGCTTTGTACCTTTGTTTTTGCCTGAAATAATGTGGTATTTGCCTTGGAATTCCAAGATATAAGGATAATTTAAGGCATTATCTCTAACTGACTTCTGCTCGACAGTAAAAATATAACCGATTTTATTTTGTATTGTCCTCATTTAATCGTAACTTTGACATTCGTCGTTCCGCCTGCGCCTAAGCACCTATTGTAGCGCAAGAAGTCTCTCTCGCTCGGAAATATAAAAGAAAATCAGGCTTTTCTTTTGTATTTCGCTCACTTATTCGTAACTTTGCACCGCAATGAAGAGGTGAAGAGGTGAAGAGGTGAAAAAAGAAAAAGAGACAGTGAACCGGCTTGTCGCTGCTGAAAAGTAGAGGAAAGTCCGGGCAACAAAGGGCATCCCGCTTCCTAACAGAAAGAGGTCCGCAAGGGTCTGTAGGTGCAGAAGAAAAGAACCGCCTGTTATAATGTTTAAATGATAAAACATGAAAATGTTAATGCAGGTAAGGGTGAGAAGGTGGGGTAAGAGCTTACCAGGCCGACAGTGATGCCGGTGCTGTGCACTCCGGGAGTTGAAAGTTCATGTAAACCGGCGATAGAGGGCGGCCCGTCCGAGCCGGAGGGTAGAACGATAGAGGACAGTGGTGACGCTGTCCGAAGATAAATGACAGGCATCCCTCTGGGGATTACAGAACCCGGCTTACAGGTTCACTGACTTTTTTACAAACGACTAAACAGCTAAACGACTAAATGATTAGTCTGGAACATATATGGAGCGTAAATGATAAACAGCTCAGCTTCTTGGAAAGGCTGGGACTGGGATTACTGAAACGGTTGGTCATCACATGGGAGTGCATCACCAAGAACAACATCATGAACTATGCTTCCGCTCTTACCTACAGCAGTATGTTGGCTGCCGTTCCAGTGTTAGCTATCGTCTTTGCCATTGCACGGGGATTTGGTTTCGATTCAGTCATTGAGATAAAACTGAAAAGCTCGCTCGAAGGTAACCCTGACCTTGCAGACACAATTCTCTATTTTGTGGAGTCTTACTTGCAGCACACCAAGGGTGGCGTCTTCATTGGAATCGGCCTGATTTTCTTGCTCTATACCTTACTCTCCTTAACCTCTAACATCGAACAGGCTTTCAATACCATTTGGTTCGTGAAACGTTCGCGCTCCATCTATCGTCAGATAATAGATTATATCGGCATCTTCCTGCTTCTCCCCTTTGTCGTGGTCATCACCAGCGGCTTGAGCATCTTCTTGCAGACCTTCCGTACATTGTTGCCCGACACCCAACTGCTCAGCAAGACAATGTCGTTCGTCCTGCATGTGTCGCCCTTCATCTTTGTCGTACTGGTCTTTATGTTGCTTTTCACGTTGATGCCTAATACACGGGTCAAATGGCGTCACACCATCTTGCCAAGCATCCTGACGGGTATGGTTTTCATGGCTGTGGAATGGCTGTATGTTCATTATCAGATTAAGTTGAGTGCCTACAACGCCATTTACGGTTCTTTCGCTGCCATCCCTCTCTTCATGCTTTGGTTGCAGATTTCATGGTGCATCTGTCTGTTTGGCGCACAGTTTTGCTATGCCAACCAGAGTCTGCATACATACGCCTTCGAGCGCATCAGCGACGAGCTGAGCCGCCGTTATCGCGATACGCTTATCCTGCTGCTCATGAGCCGTATCTGCAAGCACTTTGCTTCGGGCCTGAAGCCCTTTACCGCTCATCGCCTGGCAGTCGATACCCACTTACCGGACAGCCTTGTGGGCATTTTGCTTGGAGAACTGACACGTGTGCAACTGCTTGTAGAAGTGCATAACAAACCAAGCGACGAGCCGCACTACCTGCCGGCAATCGACATTCATCGTATAACGGTAGGCATGGTGACCCACCGCATCGATTCTCACGGCATAGAGAATCCCTCACTCGTTTGGCAGGTTGGTACGCCCGAATGGGATACCTTGCGTCGTCTGCGCAACCAAGGCGAGGATGCTTTGCTGATTGATTTGTGAGGTGGTAAAAGGTTTTGGTCGATTTTAACCTCAATTACAATTGACAGACATAAGTGAAATGCTCTGCAAAGAGTTGTTCACAATTAGGACGCGAACGGAACAGGCCGTAGATTGTGCTGCCACTGCCGCTCATTGACGCGTATGCGGCTCCCTGATGATACAACTCCTGCTTGATATCAGCAAGCAGCGGATGGCTTGAGAAGATGTTTTCCTCGAAGTCGTTCACCATCCTGCCTGCCCACTTCCCTACAGGCATCTGAGCTGTCTCAAGCAAAGAACAGGCTGGTTGATGCGGATGAACTCCGGCGTAGGCTTCGCGTGTGGAAACATGAACTTCCGGCTTGACAAGCATCAAGTACAACTCACTGAGGTTCAGTGAGATAGATGTAAATTCATCACCTATCCCTTCAGCATAGACGGGACGCGGATTGATGAAGAAAGGACAGTCAGCTCCTAACTTGCCTGCGAGCCATTCCATCTGTTCCTCTGACAGGGGGAGGTTGTAAAGTCCGGAGAGCGTCCGAATCATGCAAGCTGCATCGCTGCTACCGCCGCCAAGTCCTGCTCCGCTGGGGATGATTTTCTTCAGGTCGATGCAGAGCGGAGGGATATGAAACCCCTCTTGCCTCAGCAACCGGACAGCCCGCAACACCAGATTATCCTGCACATTGCCATCCAACAGATGGCCGCCCAAGGTCAACTCATCCTCACCCTCTCCTTCACGAATTGTCAATTCATCATAGAGCGGAACCGGATAGAAGATAGTCTGCAAGTTATGGTAGCCGTCAGGACGGCGCTCAGTAATGTTCAGGCCCAGGTTTATCTTGCAGCCTGTTTTAATGCAGAAGGGCATGTTCATTATTTAATGACCTGTTTCCTGCCGCCACGGATGTAGATTCCCTTAGGCAATTTGCCATTGACCATTTTCCTTCCGCTGAGGTCGTACCAATCCTCGTCATTTTGAATTTTGATTTTTGAATTTTGAATTGATACGATTCCGTCTGTATCGTCTTTACCGTCGATGTTCAGCACAATCTGCTTAACAAGGCTTTCATTTTCAAGCTGGAAATAACTACGGAAGGCACCAATCCTGGCTCCGACTAAGGGATAATAGAGCTTGTTTGTTGCACCCATGAAACGGATGTTCTTGTTCTCTGCATCAAAGTTGATGTAGTCGTAGGTACCAACAAAGTGAACGTTGGCATCAACACTGATGAAATCATTGTTTGCAGAACTTATCGTCACGCCTTCGAAGACGGGATTGATGATGTCGCTACCACTGGTCCATCTAATTATATATGGTGTGCCGGCAACGATGTCCGTGACTTCTCCCTCGGTTGTGAAATTGAGTGTCAGTGTGCCATTTTCAAAGCTTGCACTGCTCATTGTACGCACATCGGCATCCGCTAAGGGACTATTGGCTAATGTTACGTCGAACGGCAGGCAAATTGTGTTCCATGCACCGTCCTTGTAGAATGTGCGGTCAGCAAGGGTGGCATTGACCTTCTTGCCGTCGTTCTCCATGATGACTTCAGCATTGCCAGTACCGTCATTGTTGAGTACGATGGATGGAGCAGGCGTTACTGCACGGTAAATCTGCGGAAGCAATGCTGCCGATGACGAGCCGGCATAGCATGAGAAGATGGGATTGCCTCTGTTCAGGTTGAAGCACATCTGGTTGCGTGTGTTTTCCCCTTGGAAAACAATAGTGGCATCACCGTTGCTGATGCTGATTTCTGCCTTGGCGTTATCATCGGCTACGTCCTCCGTTTTCAGTATGTTACTTCCGCTGCTACCTGCATAGAGATAGCCATTACCGACATTAAAGAGATAGTAGTCGCCATCCTTTTCCAGTGTGATGACCTGTGCAGTAAAGCCTGGTCTAAGGGTACCATCTTGATTGACTTTCACGTCTTTTTTTGCAGAGCGGTTATTGGTTTGTTGCGATGTGCTGAGCACGTATATGTCTTCATTATCAGTGTACGTGATGAGAATCTTGTCACCTTCTTCAAGCGTGTTGACATCCGTCACAAGGTCGTAAGACTCAGTGACAGGGGCTGGTGTGTCGAGGATGTACTGAATGCCAGCCATCGCATCAATCTTGCCCGTGCCAAAATGCGAGGCATTTGAGCCCGATGTCGTGAAATAATCGTTGATGGCAGTCTTCTCCATGATTTCTTTCACATCGTTCACGGTCAGGTCTTTCCCTACCGATTGGGCAGCCTGCAGCCACAAGGCGACAATGCCTGCAGCCACGGGGGTTGCCATTGATGTGCCTTCCATCACACCATACGGATTTTTAGTATTGTTGACTACCAGGCTTCCCGAGTTGTATTCGTGGAAATAACTGTATTCATCCACAGATGCTGTGTGGTAATGGTTCACGCCCGAGACGACCTGTGAGCCTGGTGCCGTAATCCACGGAAGGACTTCTCCTGTCGGGCTAAGCGATGAAATGGCATAGCTGGAGAAATTGGCAATATCGTTCAGAGTACCGGAGTAGTAATAGGAAACGTTCGTACCCTGATAGTTCTTCACACTGGTTTTCGATACGTATGCACCTACAGCGATGGCATCGGGAATGGTGGCTTCGTCAGATACACTCATGTCGTCGGTACCCCTTGTCCAGGTGTGTTCCGATGTCGTGAGATGGTTGGTGAAGTAGGAATAGTCGCCTCCCCACATATTCACATCGGCATTGCCTGTGGCAGGATAGACTTCGATGGCGAGGTTGTAGGCACCATAACTCATCGTCTCAAGACCATAATCAGCAGAGACGCTTAGGTGGTATTTCCCATCCTCCTGCTCAATGTAAACACTTAATGAACCATCATAGTATGTGCTTAACCCGTTGAACGAATACGTGTCCTGTGTGACCGTCCAGGATTTCTTGATTGCACCGTTATTGCCCAGGACGTAGAGTTTGCAGTTCAGCCTACTGGAAGACCACGCAGATGCCAACATACCTGCGTAGTACTCTCCACCTTGTCCGTTTGTGCGGATAATGGTGCCGAGGGGGGCGGATTTGCTGGCAGAGCTCTTCTGTACGAAGAAACCTCCTTTATCGTTTCCCGTATGGTGGCCTGCGTCGTTCGATGCGGCAAAGAGAATAATGTTGTTGGGGTGATTGTCGCCAAAGTATTGGCCGACCAAGTCTGCCAATTCGCCTGTGCCGTCATGGGGACCCCATCCAGAACCCCAGCTGTTGCTCACTACCAACGGCTTGTTCATGGCATTAGCGTATCTCACCATCTTACTTATGGCATTCATGAGATACGTATCATTCAAGTTTTTGATACCAGCCAGATACAGGTCGGCACCAGGGGCCATGCCACCAAAAGTAGCGTTGGCATGGTCGTCGGTAACTGTGACATCCGAACCATTGACTATGACGCTTGAACCACCTGCCGTCGAAGCCGTGTGTGTGCCGTGGTCTTCCGCTTTCTCGTCGGTCGTCGGCGAAGTGTTCGAGATGGACGAATATTCCTTTGCGGTGTTACCGTTATAGACGTATGCCCGTTTGATGCGGCTGTTGCCGTCCTTATCTTTGAAGGCAATATGCTGGAAGTCAATGCCAGTATCGATGATACCGAGCACCACGCCTGTACCGTCATACATGCTGGTGATGCCTCCGGTTATGGCATCAGGCGACAGCGTGAGCAAGTCATCAGTATTGGTCTTTTGGCGTGCAGTGTCGGTCAGCGGACGCATCCGCCTTGCCACCTTTATTCGGGTGACGTTGTTGATGTCTGCCAATGCCTCCAGCTCCTTCACCGGAACACGTGCGGTGACAAAATCCAATCCGTCGAAAGTTTCCTCTACCTCAACGCCTAACGAACGCACCTGGCTCAAGTCTTTAATGTTCTTGAGATGAATGAAACACGGGATGTAGGCTACGCCACCAACCGTATCGGGACTTGCAATCAGACGATGGTATTTCGGCATCTGCATGCCTGTGGGCATTTGCCTGCTTTGAGCGCGACGAGAGCCGTTAGATGGTACTGCCTGCTCTCTGATTTCATTCAAAAACATCCGAGTGGTTGTGGAAAACTTCTCATTCATCTCTTGTGCCCACAGCATCGCATTTGCTGCAAAGAGCATGGAGAACATGACTACACTACGCCTGCTGGCATTCAATAGTAAATCTTTTAACTTCGACATTATTGTGTGTTATTTTTTAAATTGCGGGTGCAAAGTTACGACAAAAAAGTGAAAAATTGAAAGGTTAAAACATTAAAAAGTTATTATAATTCAAAATTCTTTGATTCTTTAGAACAAAGGCGCTATTATAGTAGCTGAACAAAATTCAAAATTCAAAACCTTTATCCCTCTTTGGCCCCGAGAGCTACCACCTCCACGACTACGGCTTCTTCTATAATAATTTCAAGCAGAACGTCGCCGACCGCATAAAAGCGTTCATGGAGAAATAAAGCAAGCTCGAGGCTGTAATCAGAGCCTAATGAACAAAAAATAACGGCAGCGAAAAACCTCTTTTTGAAGTCATCGCTGCCGTTATCATATTCTCATTTCTTCATTCTTTCATTTCTTCATTCTTTTATCAAGACCTTTCTTATCGTTCCGTCTGAATAGCGGATGATGTTGATGCCCTTCAGAGGTTTGTCAAGCTTGCGACCGCTGAGATCGAAGCAATCGCCATTGCTTCCATAGTTCCCATAGCTCTCTCCGATCCCGTCAGGCGCATCGGCGAAGTCGATGTCTATGCGCTTGACGGTTTGGCCGGTGTTGTGCAGGCTTGGCACGTCGAAGTAGGCGCGGAAGCTGTTCAGGTACGACCATTCCGTCGCGGCGTACAGGTCGTTTGCGCCGTCGATGAAGAAGGTGCCGCTGTAGTCTTCTTCGAAGCTGACGGGGGTAAAGGTGCCTACCATCTTCACTTCAGCCAGCCCTTCCGATGCTGCCGACACGCTCTGCGGTGCCTTGCTCCTGAAGTAGGCTCTGAGGATTGGCTGGTAGCAGTCGTCGCCCGAGGTGAAGCCCACGATGTAGGGCTTGCCTGCCTCTGTCGTCGTGACGCTCTTGAAGGTGAGGTAGAGCGTGCCTGTCTCTTCGTCGAAGCCGTTCTTGCCTTCCGTGTCGAGTGTCATTACCGTAGCGTCCTCAAACGGAGTGCCTGCGAACGAATATACGTTGAAGGGCAGGCAGAGTGTCTGCCACTTGCAGTCGTGCGAGAGCCTGTAGTGGCCAAGTGCTGCAAAGTCCACCTCGTCGTACATCTCTTCTATCAGCGGCGTGTTGTCGAACTCTTCGTAGAGTGTCGTCACATGGTCGAGGGCGGCGTATGTGGCCAAAGCCTCGCCGTCGAACACACTGCCGCTTATCATCTCCAAGCCTTCCGGCTCGACGAAGTGGCAACTGTTCATCTCCAAGCCGCCTTGCAGACCTGCGACAATGCCCGTGTTGCCTTGCCACCAGCCCGTGACATTGTTCAGCGTCACAGAGCAACGGTCATTCTCGCTGCCCTTGATGGCAAGATTGGTGGCAAAGAGTGAAAGCTCTATGTCGTTGACCTCAAGGTTGATGTGCTTGTCGCCTTCCTCGCTTTCGAGCATGATGGCTGCGTCGTTGCTCGTGATGGACAGCGTGCCGTCGCCATAGATTTTCGTGTCCTTTGCTATCTTCAGGCCGATGCCCGAGTAGCTGCTTATTCCGCAATCGCCCTCAATGATTACCTTCACGCCGGGCTGGTCGATAACGATACCCGGAATGCCCGAGTTGCCTGTGTTGATGGTGATATTCTTCAGCCACAGCACTTCGCCGTCGAAGTACATCATCGGCACGTCGGTGGCAGAGGTCTTGCGCCTGCCAGAAGCGCCGTTCACTTCGTCCACCACAGCGGCGAGGTCGTCCATGTTGCGCGTAGTCACCTGTTTGCCAGCGATATAGATGGGATATTCCTCGCCTGCCACAGTCAGTTCGCACGAAGCGGAGAGTTCGCCCACCGTGGCCGTGATGATGGCTGTTGCGCCGATGTCGGCACCATCCTTGAAGGTCACTAAGCCGTCGCTTGTTACCGTGGCGACGCTTGTATTGGAGCTTGACCAAGTTACCTCACCTTCCGCTCCCTCGGGGAAGAGCTGTGCTTCGAGCTGCAAAGGCTCTCCGCAATCGAGCGTGAACTCATCGGGCAGAATGCGAATCTCTTCTGGTGCAGGGGCAGTTACTTCCACTTTTATGGAGTTCAGTGCCGCGCCGTTGGCATAGATGGCGAACTGGTAGGTGCCTGTCGTGGCATCGGTGGCATCTACGACGAAGGTCTTGTTCCATATATCGAAGGTGAAGACAGGTGGCGTGCCTTCGCCGTCGGTCTTCATGGCCGACATATTCTTTGGAACGGCCTTATGCGGGCGGGTGGCGAACTCGCCCTCCTTTCTCTTGCCCTTGTTGACGGTCACGTTGTCAATGTAAAGTTGTTCTATCTTGTACATGCCGCTATTGCTTGCCACGTTGACGAGAATTGCATCGGTTACAATGTCGTTGTAGCCCCTTGTGTGTTCGACACGCAGCTCCATATAGTTGATGGGCATATAGTCCTGCGGCTTGAAATAGACGGTTTTATAATAAGTGTCGGCATCGATAATCTGCGTGCATTCCCTGTCGGAGAAATAACGGCCCCACTGCGAGGCACGGCTGTAGCCTTTCACCCACCATTTGCTGCCCCGAATGCCCTGGAAGTCGGCATTCTCAGGATGTGGCGTGACGGTGATACGGTAAAAGTCCGAGCCACCAGAGTCTAGGTAGTAGGCTCCGAGGTCGTCCTGCTGTAATTCGGCAGATGACCAGCCTTTGTAAATACTGAGTTCAATAGCATCCACCTCAACGCCATTACCGAGATAGATGGCAGCCCTGCGCACCTCAGTTCCCGCCGATGCGGTTCTCGTCTCCTTCACGCGGGTATAGACATAGTTTGTCTTTCCTGTTTTCCCGCCCATATTGAGGTATGTTTCGCCTTCGGCTGGTGTCTTGGCATCCTTCCAGTCGCTCTCGGTCAGCATGCTGATGTCTTTCTTGTAATCGACGATGATGTATTCCTGCGTAGCCTGCGGGTTGGTGACGGTCACCTGATTGCTATATGCAGTTGAGAGCGTGGGAGTCACCACCTCCTGCTTGCATTCATCCTTGCAGCACGTTATAAATTCGCTGTAAAGCCTCCCTTCGTAACCGTCGGCATAGACTATCAATCGACAATCTCTGTCCATATCCGATTCTTTCAGTGTATAGGAGTTCCCGTAAGAAAAACGACCTATAAAAGCATCAGATGAATTATCCCAAAAGAGCCATTCAATATTTATCAAGCTTGGGTCAATGTCGGCAGCCTTGCCCTCAAGATGACAGTAGAGCGTTGCGCCAGGATGTGGGGCATTGTTACGTCCTATAGTCACCGTGCCCTTCAGCGTTGGCTTAATGACCTTTCGTGAATCGCTTACCAGTTTGCCGCCCAAGTCATCAACCTTGAAGACAACACGCAAGTACTTATCGACTTGGTCCATAGTGGGATAGTATTGCGTTCCTGTGGCATCTGGTATGTCCGTCCAGTCTTTCTTTCCGTCAGGGCTGACCTGCCATTGCTTGTGCCGCTTGCTGACATCGGTATTATTCGCATCGCCGGTAAGCTTTAACGTAAGGGCTTCTCCCGGCTCGGCGACGGTCTCTCTGATTTGCACCTCCCCGCTCAGCTTAACCCGACGATAGATAGTCACATCTTCTTGGCAAAATTTTTTGCTGTGCAGATTGTTACCGTATGATATCAACAATTGTGTGGGAAAGTATTTATTGCTCTTGAAAACACTGGGTATATTCACGGTAACGGTTATCCTTTTGCTCCGTCCCGGCTCCAAGTACACCTGCTCCATTCCCGTAAACCAATTCAAAAATGTATTCAAGTTTGCGGAAATTATGCCACTATAGACAGTGTTTAAGCCAAACAGAGGCGCCACGTTGTTGACAGTCATCGTTATCTCTGCTTCCTCGCCCGCATAGAATGTGGGAATGTTGACGTCTGTTATCGTAATCAACATATCCTCCAATGAAGTTGTAAACAAATTGCTCGGGCTGACAGTCAGGGGGATGGACTGTGTGGGATGGATGCAGCAAACGAGTTTTTGTCTCTGGGTGAAAGTATATTTTTCTGTGTTGCATAGCCAGAGTCTATAGTAGCCGTCCTCAGAACCACGCCATCCCCAGTTAAAATGGAAGAAGTCTTCCTTGTCGTAGCCGTCGCAAACAAAAGAATGACCATCATCCTCGCCACTCCTTCCTGATACCATAACCGGCCTGCCGGCAGCCAAGTCCGTATAAATGATTTCCATCCAGTCCTGATATGTATATTGGGTTGAAACCGCTCTTCTATGAACAACCCTTGCTGAGCGAAAGCCAAAATTTTCAGCAAGAGCTTGTCTGGCATAATCCTGATTTGTTGTAGATTCCTTAATTCCGTATTTCATTCCAACGGAATAGCCGCAGTATTTCATTAGCTTTGCCACGGCATCCTTTTCGGTATCGGTGCTGTAACCAACACTATAATCATCCCACATGTGCGCCCAGTCAAAGGTCGTTGGATTCAGATTTCCCGTAGCAAGAACAATGGGGTTACACAGCCTTGTCTCATAACCTGTTTTCTTATACCAATAGTACATCACCTGTGCCATAGCCGTTGCCACGCAGCCTGTTACACAATGCTGTCCATCCTTTTTGGGTGTCTGTCGGTTGTAGGGGTCGCCCTGTCCCCACTTTGATGTCAGAAAGGGTTCTATGGCTGGCTTCTGTCCCCAGCTGTTGGCGGCAGAGCGGCTGCTGCCTCCGTTTTCCTTCATCCACGCTATCTGCTCGGCATAGCCATCAAGCCATTCCCGCAGGTTCTCGGGCATATTCTCCGCATCGAACGTGCCGTTGTAGGAGTAGCCGAGGATGTCGGGGGCGCAGTCGTCGCCCGCTATCATCACGAAGCCGCCGTCCTCGCCAAGGTTGAACACATGGAAGCTCTCGTTGGTCAAGGCCAGACGGATGTCCTGCCGCACCTGCGCACGCCGTGCCGACGACGGGTTCTTCTGCATAAAGAACGCCTCAGCCTTCAGCCGCGCAGCATCCTTATCCACAGGGTCTGCCATCAACACTACAGGCAGCAAGACCAATAGGATTAGGGATAAAATCTTTTTCATAATCATATTTATTTAAGAATTTATACATCTTGTGGAGAGCCTTTTTGGCCTCCAATCCGGTACAAAGATACATAAAAATATAATATGTCGATAGTAAATGAAGATAAAATGTAAATTATCTCCTTTATTTTATGACTTTTGCGGCAAAAAACATCAAAAATAAAACATTTAAGTGTTTTGTGAGAAACACTTAAATGTTACTATAGGAATACTTAAATGTTTTGAAAGAAATACTTAAGTGTTTTGAAATGGGCATTTTCCTGCAAAATAAACCGAAAAAAGCCTCGATAATGCCCAATGAGGATGTTATGATGAAATGGCAGAGCAAACCTGTTCCTGTGCGTTTGTTCTTCCTCCCTTATATATAGGGGAGGAACGAACGAACAGGAATGCACTAAGAACGAACGAGAAACAGCCACATTTTTCTTTCTCCATATTTTTTTTTCGATTTTAATGTCACAATGTCATACTTATTGATTTACGGATAGTTGTGGTGTGACATTGTGACATTAAATTGCGAATTTAGCACTAAAAACGCATGAAAAAGCTATCCTTTTTCTCAAAATCACCATTGAGAAGCAGATTTTTCTGCTGTGCGTAGGAAAACTTTTTCCTCCGAAGAGAAAAAATAATTCCCGTGCGTAGTAATAATAAAAGTGCATGTTCCATCATGCAATGTGTCCTGCTTTAATAGGGAGAAAGACCTATCTGAACAGGGATAAGATACTATGTTCTCAGGGAGGATTAACTATGTTCTCAGGGAGAGTTAACTATGTTCTCTGGTTTTGCAGCGGCCGCCGAAAACATTTTCAGCGCCCGCTGAAAATATCCGCAGCGGCCGCCGAAAGGAATTGCAGCGCCCGCTGAAAACCTATTTTTATATCTACTATATTATTGATGTGATCTATAATATGCTATCGGAGCACTTTCTTGCCGCCAATGATGTAGACTCCCCTTGGGAAAGTTGAAAAGTTCTTGGATGCTTTAGCACCAAGGCGCGATTGTAGTCGCGGAAGGAAAGGTTGAGAAGGTGAAATGAGTTGGCCGGAGAGATCATAGACGGCATTGTCCTCATTATCAATTATCAATTCTCCATTATCAATTAAGCTGATGTCTGTTGCCAAGGTCAGGTTGCGCAGGCGGCACTCTGCCAACAGGAACTCATGGAAGCCGCCAAAGGTGCTTTTGTCCTGGAACTGTATGATGTAATTGCCGGTGCTCTGCACCTCAAAGTTCAGGGTGTTGCGCACGGCTGTAGAGATGTCTCCTGCGCTATTGCCGTTAATATTTGGCTTGGCAGCCAGCGTCGTAGATGCCTTGACGACGGATCCGTTGGCACTAAGTATCCTTGCCTGATAGGTTGGCGTTTCCTTCCATGCTGCCATCGTAAAGGTGAGGGAATACTCTCCGGACTCCAGCGTCAGGGGATATTCTGCCAGACGACCGTACTCGGCACTGGTGTTGCGCCAATAGAGCGCCTTGCCCTGATAGCCCGTCAGACCGACAAAGGTGCGAGGACCACTGCCGTTCTGCGAGGGATAGTTGCGGACATCACTGCCGTCGGTGGTGCGCCATCCTACAGGCAGAGCTCCACTGGCCACATCGGTATAGTCGAGTTCGTATGTGGCAGCCATGTCGTAGAATATGGGCTGGATGGTTACATTCTCGTCGGGCATGATGAACGATACGACGCTGGACTCCTCCTCGAAGGGTATTGTCTTGCCTTGTGTGAAGAAGACGGAGTTGACCACACGCAAAGCCTTGAGGGCATAGCCATCTTCGGGTATAATGGTGAGGTTTACCGTCTCACCGGCTGCTACGGAATCGGCATCGGTCACGACACGACCGAACTCTGCATCGCGCAATGTCACCCTGAACTTCTCCTTGGCGTAGCCTTCGGGTTGGTAGATAATCTGGTCGATTGTCATCTTGATGGTGCCGGTATTCAGCAGCACGAAATCATTGTTTCCTGCATTCAGGGTGACGTCGATGGCTGCTTCCTGCCAATCGTTTTTGCCTACCTTTTCGAATGACACGGGCTGAGATTTCCCGTTGATGGTGGCCTTCATCCTTCCAGCCTTGCTGCTGTTGCAATAGCGTATGAGAATCTGGTAGTTGCCTCCCTCGGCCAGTTGCAACTGATGGCGCAGGGCGCATGTGTTGACGGCCTGCATCTCCACAAATCCCATGCCTGCGAAGTCATAGTAGTCCTGTGCCCACCAGCCGGAATGAGTCAGTTTGCAGTCTGCTGACTTCCTGTCCATGTTCTCAGCCTCGATGATGATGGGACCGTGATAGGGCTCGGGTTGCAAGGGAAGTTCCAAAGCCTCAGACGGCAGCACATCGGTCAGCCTTTCGGTGGCTTCACCTGTGCAGTCAATCCGCAGAATTGCCGGTCCCAAATGCCTGACGTTGACGGTGAAGGTCTGCGTCTCCGGGTCGTATGACTTGCCGGAAAGCGTGGCTCGATGGCTGGGTGCTCCTGTAGATGGCGTGGTGAGGTTAGAGGTTGGTTCGGTGGTAACGCCCGTGATGACAATCTTGTCGGTCTGTAGGGTAGTGGTGTCGTTACGATAGTTGTTCAGATAGAAGTCAATATGGTCGGCATACTCGCGGATGACACCGCCGGAGAGCTTGCCATACATGAGCTTCAGGGTATCACAGGTGTTATACGTCAGGGGAATGTCGGCAGATGCTGTCTGCTTGGTACCCAGATAGGTGTATGGGGTGTAGGTGACCAATTGGTTGCGGTAGCGGTTCACGTAGAGGCCTCCCTTGGACACTTCGGGATAGCGGTTGTTAAAGTCGGATTGCTTCTTAGCCTGTGATGACCAGCGTGTCGAATAGTTGGACTTCCTCACTTTGAGAGGTATGGCTTTGGCAACGTCGTCGTAGAGGTTTGTCACGATGGGTATTGCGCCATAACGGCCTGTGGATTTGAAGTAGCACAGGTTGTTTTGCCACTGTCCGTAGTTCCATTGGCTTTCTTTCTTCTGGTTGCCTGGATCGGTCTGCAGATAGAGGCCGTTGTAGAGGTCGTCCCATGATGTATAGTCACCGTCCTTGTCGTTGATGACCACAATCTTGGTCTTGGCTACCACCTCTTCGCGTGAGGGAATGTACATGGTGCCGTCGATAATCCTGCGCCACATGTCAAGCCAGATGCCATTGAAGTTGGGGAAGGTGCCCCAGTTGCGACGGGTGTAGCCATCCTCCTGCGAATCGTTGTGGTTCTGGAAGCACTCGCCGCTCCAGATGAGTTCCGGACCATCCCATACGGCTCCACCGTTGACGCAGCATTGTTCCATCACCGTGCCGATGCCAGCGCTGCCAGGGTAGGTACATTTTCCGGAGCCTACCAGTTTGGATGTCATGTCGTTCCATCCACAGTTGTCGTAGCGCACGCCGTAGTTCTTTGTCAGACCCGAGATGAATGGTCCCCAGCACACGCTCTCGTTGTTATAGAAACTGCTGCAATGGGTGTATTTATAGAGGAAGAGGATGGCCTCGGGATATTTCTTGCAGGCAGCCAGGAAATTGGGGTCGAGCTTCAGCTGGGCGATGGGATTGGTGTTCATGTGATAGACGCCTCCACACCAGCTGACTGTAAGGAAACCGCCGTATTTGTGCGACATCTCCACGAGGTTGGCGAACAATGCCCAACGGTTCGCTGCTGTCATCGAACTCAGGTCTCCGGCATCACCAAAAGCCCAGAACTGCTCGGCATAGTTCCAGCCCAGGAAGTTGGGATAGGTCTTGAAGAAGTACTCGAAGGTCTCCAGGTCATTGTCCTGAATATGAGTGTGACCGCCAGAAGCAGGCTGGCATGAGAACCACATGCCGTTCTGCTGACAAACCGAGGCCCATGACTTCCAGGTACGTACGGCATTGCGCGGCATGCGGTACATGCTTGTATTCGTGTCGAACTGGCATGACAGCGAGAGGTTCATGCATACATACGGACGTATGTCTTCAGGAATCAGGTCGATGATTTTCTGCGGGTCGGCAGAGTTCCACACATCAATGTGAATCATCCACATGGGGTGCTCGTTGTCGATAGGTCGTCGCTGTTGTGCAATGGCGGGACTGAATGATAGCTGACAAATGACGACTGACAGGCAGAAAAGGAGTCTTCTTGCTTTCATAATATAATATAATGTAACAAAAAGGGTGTGTCGAAATGAATGGACACACCCTCTTTTTCGTTTATCTTGTTTACCAGACGTCCTCGGGATGCTCGGGGTTGTCATAGACTTCCTTAGGACAGTATTCCATGTAGTCCATGTAGAACTCCATCTCCTCGGAATCGAGCACTGACTTGACTTTCATGTAGTAGGTCTTGTCGGGGTCCATTGTCTGGCGGACAATGATGTAGCGCAGGTTGGAGTTTCGGTTACGCTCGATGTCTCCCGTGCTGCCGTCGGCTGTGACACTCTTGGCACCCTTCATGACACCGTTGTTACGCAAACGCTTATCGACCTCGGCGTCGTAGTCGTCGTCGCCTGTATCCCTTTCATAGCCGACGTTCATGTTGCCTATGCCGCGCGTCAGGTTCACGGGGATGCCTGCTGCTGGCAGACGATAGCGGTCGTCGCCGAAGTAGAACTGCTGGATGCCTCGGTCGCCGTTGGGCAAGACGTCATAGCGCAATTCGTAGGTGCCGCGTCTTGGTACGGGCGGCAGGGTGAAGGTAATCTCGTAACGGCGCTTTGCCTTCATCTCGTCGCTGTGCATGTTGCACCACTGGTAGGCGTATGCGTTCAGGTATATGAAGATGGTCTGGTCGTTCATCTGCATGTTCTCGAAGTAGTTGTAGATGTTGGTGGAGGGGATATAGACATCCTGATTCTGCTCGGCGGCCGAGAGTTTCAGTCGGATTTCGTTGTTCATGGCCTCGGGGAAGAGTGTCATTCCGTCGAAGCGCAGACGCTGCTTGGCCAGGTTGTCGCGCGTCGCATCATTGTAGGAGAGCGGAGCATCGATGGGATAGATGCAGCAGTTGATGATGTCGTTCAGGATAGCCCTGTCCGGGTCTCTGTCTATGAAGCAGCCCACTTTGGCAGGGTCGCATGAGATTTCGTGATAGACGCTGGTTCTGCCGTTATCCAGATTGGGGAAGCGGTTCAAGTAGATGCCGTTGGATTCCGCGCTCTCGTAGATCTTGATGAGACGGCGCTTGCCCATAGTGGTGTAAATTTCATACATGGGAATCGTGTAGTGGAAGGGCTTGCTGGGACTGTAGCCGTACTCGTTTCTGTGGAAGACCAGTCGGTCAGCCGGAGCGCGGAAGGGCAGGATGTGATAGGTGGTCCACTGGTAGAGTAGGTTCGTGGGGTCGTCGTAGTTGTCGTCAGTCGTAAAGACATCGTCGCGGGCGTACTGGTTTTTCGTGAGAATCCAGTTCACGAGTTGCGGCAGCAGGGTGGCGGAGGGAGCCTGCGGGTCGAGCCCCTGTTCGCGCCAGAAGGCGTCGGGTTCTGCGAATATCGTGAAGCCGTACAGGCGGTGACGTGGCGTCCAGTTGTCGCCGTTGGGGAAGTGTCCGTCGATATACATGTGCACTTTCTCTGGGATATCGCCTCGCAGGTAGAGGTTTTCATAGACTTCATCCCTAATCTTCGAGAGGGTGTCCATCAGTCCGCATGCCTGGATGGCCTTTGCCATCACAAGGAAGCCTTCCTTGCCGGTGTCAAGCATCTCCTGAAGATACATGGCTGCAGTCACGTCCTTGGGCGCAATGACGCGTTCCATCTGGTGGATGACGCCGTTGGTGGCAAGGATGTCCCGCTGGAGGATACTGACGGGACAGGTGTTGTTGATGTAGATGGAATCGACGCCTGTGTAGCGTACCGAGAGCTTGCGGTCGTTCATGTTGTTGAGCGGGAACTCGGTACCCGTCTTGGGTGGGAAAGCGTTGACCATGTAGGCTTCCTCGTTGTCGCCCGAGTCGATGATGGAGTTATAGACAATTACGCGGCGGATGGAGTCACGCTTGTGCTCGCTGGAGAAGGCATCCCATGAGGGAGCGCTCAGCAGAGTAGAGTCCTCGGCACAGGTCTCCTCCAGGAACTTATGGATTGCCTCGTTCGTCGGAGCGAAAACGGTGTAGTGCCCTCGTGCCGCCAGCAATTGTCCCACGGTACTGCTGCTCTTGACCGAGATGGGAGTAACGCGCAGGAGCTCGACGTATTCCGAATACACCTCGTGCTTCTCCAGGTAATTCATAATACGATCGGCGGTGAAGACATATCTGGCTGAGGTATCTATGTTCTCGGTACAGCCCCAGCAGCAAATCAGGAATAAAGATGCGGTAATGGTCTTGCCAAATAGGCTTTTCATAGAGTTTAAGATTAATAATAGTTAATTTTCGAGCACAAATTTACAAATAATTCTTCATTCTTCATTCTTCATTCCTCATTTTTTTTGTATCTTTGCAGCCATAAAACTGAAAAAAGACAAAAATTGTATGCAAAGCATCAGGAATATAGCTATTATTGCACATGTTGACCACGGAAAAACCACTCTTGTGGACAAGATGCTGCTCGCCGGAAATCTTTTTCGTGAAAACCAGCAGACAGGAGAGCTCATGCTCGACAATAATGAACTGGAACGCGAGCGTGGCATCACCATCCTTTCCAAGAACGTCAGCATCAACTACAAGGACACTAAGATAAACATTATAGACACTCCAGGACACAGCGACTTTGGTGGAGAAGTGGAGCGTGTGCTGAACATGGCCGACGGATGCCTGCTGCTGGTGGATGCCTTCGAGGGACCGATGCCGCAGACGCGCTTCGTGCTCCAAAAGGCTTTGCAGATAGGCTTGAAGCCCGTAGTGGTGATAAACAAGGTGGACAAGCTCAACTGCCGACCTGAGGAAGTCTATGAGATGGTTTTCGACCTGATGTGCGACCTGGATGCAACGGAAGACCAGCTGGACTTCCCCGTCATCTACGGCTCTGCCAAGCAGGGCTGGATGGGTGAGGACTGGAACCAGCCTACGCAGGACATCACCTACCTGCTGGACTGCATCCTGAAATACATCCCTGCGCCTGAAGTGCTGGAGGGTACGCCACAGATGCTGATTACCAGCCTGGACTACAGTACCTATACGGGCCGTATTGCCGTGGGACGCGTGCATCGCGGTACCCTGAAGGAGGGCATGAACATCACCATTGCACATCGCGACGGCAGCAAGGAGAAGACGAAAATCAAGGAGCTGCATACCTTCACGGGTATGGGGCGCCAGAAGACGTCGGAGGTGGGAAGCGGAGACATCTGTGCCATTGTGGGACTGGAGAACTTCGAGATCGGTGACACCATCTGCGACTTCGAGAATCCGGAGCCGCTGCCTCCCATCAGGATAGACGAACCCACGATGTCCATGCTCTTCACCATCAACGACTCTCCCTTCTTCGGCAAGGAGGGCAAGTACTGCACCAGCCGTCATATAGGCGACCGCCTGGAACGTGAGCTGGAGAAGAACCTGGCCCTGCGCGTGGAAGTTCCCGAGGGCTATACAGACCGTTGGGTTGTCTCTGGCCGAGGCGTGCTGCATCTCTCGGTCCTCATCGAGACGATGCGTCGCGAAGGCTATGAACTGCAGGTGGGACAACCACAAGTAATATATAAGGTAATAGACGGCGTGAAGTGTGAGCCCATCGAGGAGATGACCATCAACGTGCCCGAGGAGTTTGCCTCGAAGATGATAGACATGGTGACACGCCGCAAGGGTGAGATGACGGGTATGGAGAGTCAGGGAGAACGTGTCAACATCGAGTTCCTCATCCCCAGCCGTGGCATCATAGGCCTGCGCACCAACATGCTCACCGCCAGTCAGGGCGAGGCCATCATAGCACACCGTTTCAAGGAATATCAGCCCTACAAAGGCGACATCACACGAAGGGTAAACGGCTCGCTCATAGCCCTCGAAAGTGGCAATGCATACGCCTATTCCATCGACCATCTGCAGGATCGCGGACGCTTCTTCATCGAGCCTCAGGATCAGGTCTATGCTGGTCAGGTCGTAGGCGAACATGTTCACGAAAACGACATCGTGATAAACGTCTGCAAGGCAAAGCAGCTCACCAACATACGTGCAAGCGGTACCGATGAGAAGGCCCACATTATCCCTGCCACCATCTTCTCGCTCGAAGAGGCTCTTGAGTACATCAAGGCCGACGAATACGTTGAGGTAACGCCCAAGAGTATGCGAATGCGCAAGGTCATCCTCGACCACTTGGAAAGGAAGAGGGCAGGGAAAGAATAAAAAATAAAAAATGAGAAAATGAAAAAATAAAAATGAAAGGAAACAATGAATGGGAATTATGAAACGATTGTCTTATAACTTTGTGGCCTTTGCCCTTTTTCATTTTTACATTCTATCATTTTTTCATTGTTCAGCGCTTTTTGCGCAAGCTTCTTGGGTTGCCACAGACGCTCTTGGCCGATGCCTGCCTACAGCCGAAGACTGTCCGCTCAAGACCGATGGCAAGCCGCGTACCGTAGGCATCTTCTATATCACTTGGCACACACCGGACCATCACGACGGACAGCCCTATACCTACGATGTGACGAAGCGCATCCAGGCCGCCCCGATGTGTACCCGAGGCAATCCCGACTTCCCCTATGCCACCTATCACTGGGGAGAACCAGAGTACGGCTACTTCCTCAGTCAGGACCGCTACGTCATCCGTCACGACCTCTCCATGTTGGCCGATGCCGGAGTCGATGTCCTCATCATGGATGTCACCAACGCCGTCTGCTATTGGGACGAGTGGGAAGTGCTCTTCCAGACCATGCAGGAGATGAAAGCCCTTGGGAACCGTGTGCCGAAGTTCTGCTTCTGGGCCTTCAACGGCAACGTCATCGACGTGGTGCAGAGCCTCTACGAACGCTTTTACAAGACACCTCGCTATCAGGACTGCTGGTTCTATTGGGAAGGCAAACCTCTGCTCCTCTACAACGCTACGCCTAGCATCGACGCCAATCCCAATGGCGGGCAGAAGGACAAAGACTATAGCGACGAAGTCAAGCAGTTCTTCACTCTCCGCGGCATGTGGTGGGGCTACTACAAATGGGCTGGAGAGCGCTATGTCGGCACCGAGGACCGCTGGAGTTTCGGCTACGAACTCAATGACAAGAACGTGGCTGCCCTCACGCCCGAAGAGCTTTGCTCCAAGCATCAGGGACGGCTGGAGGAAATGGCTGTTACGCCTGCCCAGCATCCCATCAGCATCACAGGCAAGAGTTGGCGTAGAGAGACCTTGGAACCCACGCTCGACGGTGAAGACATGCCGAGTCGCACCTACGTTCCCTGGCTTGGGGAGGAGCGCGACAATCCCACGCAGTACGGCATCTACTTCCAGGACCGATGGGACGAAGCCCTGCAGGTTGATCCCGACTTCATCTACCTCAACGACTGGAACGAATGGACGGCAGGCAAGTACATGAACGGCAAAGACCCCTCCGGACAGGCGGAAATGCACATCGACTTCCTGGGACGCAAGGACAATCCTTTCTACTTCGTGGACCAGTACAATGCCGAGTTCAACCGCACCATAGCTCCCATGAAAGGCGGCTGGACGGACAACTACTACATGCAGATGGTGCAGAACATACGACGCTACAAAGGCGTGCCTCCGATGCCCGTTCATCGTGGTTATCAGCACATCACGCTCGACGGAAGCCTGGACGAATGGCAGCCCGACAGCACCTTCCTCGATACCCGTGGCGACGTCATTCATCGCGACCACGACGGATACGGTGACCTTCACTACACCGACAATACTGGCAGGAACGATATAACGCGTTGCCTTGTTGCAGTCGATAAGAAGAACATCTACTTTGCCGCCGAGACAGCAGAGCCTCTTACGCCTAGCACCGACCCGAACTGGATGCTCCTGCTCATCGACGCTGACGAAGACGGGGAATACGAGTATGTAATTCAAAATTCAAAGTTAACTGGTTCCAGGTCTGAGAATCAAGATATAAGAATGGCGATAGGGGAGAAGAGCCTTGAAATGGCCATACCTCGCAAGCTTCTTGGAAAGACAGGCAATCAAGTCAGCCTTCGCTTCAAGTGGGCAGACAATTCAAGCGACCCAGGTGACATCATCAGCATCTCTACAACAGGTGACACCGCCCCCAACCGCCGCTTTGCCTACCGCTTCCTTTGGAAGAAATAATACCTTCTTACCTCTTTAGGATCGTGCCTGATTGTCATTATAGCAAAACTCTTGAGCTGAAACTGACTCCGCCCTTGCAGACTAGGGATGCAGAGAGACTTGTCGGCTTGCTCGACTCTTTTTCCAGAAGCGAGCAGCGTACAGCAGGCTATATGTTGGGCGAGCGATTGCTTGCCTGCTGTCCGTCTGATGTTTATTGGAAAATGACGGAAGCCCTCGTCCGCTATGACAGCAAAGCTTACCTAATTACGCTCATGAAGACTTTCCTCGTTCGTATGGAGCAAGGTACGGCATCTCTTTCCGACAAGCCTTTTGCCAAACTTGCCGAAAGATTCAATGATGTGGAACGACAGAAGGTTGCGCTTCTTATCTTACCCAACCTTGCCCGTCCGGAACACGTTGAGCAACTTTTCAACCTCATGGGTATCAGCAAGGGTCGCGATCAAATGGTCTATCTGGTGCGCATTGACACGCTCCCATGTCTCTTCCTGCTGCTCCGTTCTCTGCGTTATATCGAGCACGACCGTAGAGAACTTCTACAAGTGGCCCGTCAGCTAATGAAACGAGGCACTGGGAGCAGTTTCAACCTGGCCAGTATCATCAAGGTCGCTTTTGGACTCGATGAACTGACCGGCACCTTCTCCCTGTGCCTCCAGCCTTATCAGGTAGCTCGCCTTGAACAGTCCTATGAAGCTTTCTGCGGAAGCGTCTCCTGAGCTGACAATACGTTATTCTGCCTTAAACAGTTCCTTGATGCCGCCGATGCTGCCCATCAGATTGGTGGCTTCGTATGGCAGATAGACTGTCTTGGCCTTGTCGCCCTGTGCCAGTTCCTGCATCATCTGTATGTATTTCTGTGCCAGCAGGTAGTTGGCGGGGTTTGTGCTCTTACCTACGGCCTCGGCAATCAGTTCGATGGCCTTTGCCTCAGCCTCGGCCTTGCGGATGCGGGCTTGTGCCTCACCTTCTGCCACCAGAATGGCCTGTTGCTTGTTGGCCTCGGCTCGGTTAATCATGGCCGTCTTCTCACCCTCGGATGCCAAGATTTCGGCTGCCTTCTCGCCCTCGGAGGTGAGAATCTGTGCACGCTTGTTACGTTCGGCCTGCATCTGCTTCTCCATCGCATTGAGTACGGTGGATGGAGGCGTAATATCTTGCAACTCAACGCGGTTCACTTTGACGCCCCACTTGTCTGTAGCATCGTCTAAGACGAGGCGCAGCTTGTTGTTGATGGTGTCGCGGCTGGTCAGGGTCTCGTCAAGCTCCAGTTCACCGATGATGTTACGCAGGGTGGTCTGCGTCAGCTTCTCGATGGCATTGGGCAGGTTGTTGATTTCGTAGGCAGATTTGAAAGGATCCATGATTTGGAAATAGAGTAGGGCATTAATCTCCATCTGGATGTTGTCCTTTGTAATAACGTTCTGCTTGGGGAAGTCATATACTTGTTCGCGCAGGTCGATACTGTTTGTATAGACATAGCGTCCGTTCTTCAGTGACACAATGTTCTTGCCATTGTCGATGAATGGAATGATAAAGTTGATACCCGGCTTCAAGGTTGCATGGTAGCGTCCCAGACGCTCGATAATCTTGGTCTCAGACTGTGGAATGATGACCAGCGCTTTCTTTGCAAACAAGATAGCCAGCACAGCAATGGCTATCAGAAAAACTGTAAAGCTACTCATAATGATACTGTTTATTGATGATTAATTTGTTTTTTCCACTGTGATAATGATGCTTTCCCTGCCAATCACCCGCACGCGGGTACCTTGTGGTATATCTTCCTCTCCCGTGCAGACTGCCTTCCAATTGTCGCCACCGATGACGACACGTCCGAAGCCGCCTGCCAGTATGGTCTCGCTCACTACGCCTGTCTGTCCGAGAAGGGCATCAGCATTACTTGGACGGTTCTCGTCCCGTTTGTACAGGTAGCGAAGGGCGAATGGCCTGACCATGAAAATGCTGAAAAGCGTGATTACTCCGAAGACCACCAGTTGCACATAGATGTTCGCAAATGGTGACACCAAGGCAGCACCTGCGGCTCCAATGGCGAAGCAGATAATGAAGAAATCACCAGAAGTGAGTTCGAGAATCAGTCCCAACACGGCCACTCCGGCCCACACTTGCCACATATTGGCTGCAAAATACTCTAACATAATAATATATTTAATAACTTCTTAACTCTTTAACTACTTCTGAAAGTTCAGTCTTTTAACATCCAGACCGCCATGTGGCCTTTGCCGCGATGTGCCCAGGCATAGTAGGGGATGAGGGTGAGGTCTTGAGTGTTGATGGTGACAACTTCTGTCTGTGCTATCTCCTTCTTTCCGAGAGTGAAACTTGGTTTGTCTTCAAGCTTTGCCTCAAGGACATCAATGGAATTGTCAGGCCATTCTGCACAATAAACCAACGGGCCACGCTCCACGGCAACTCTTCCGCGGTCGGCCTCCACCTGCTCGTTGGCACGAACCAGACGTGGCTCCATATCGAAATGTATCTCCACGCGGTCGCCTTTCTTCCACTTGCGTTCGATGGTGAAGTAACCATCTGCCGTCGGACTAACCAACGTTTCTCCATTTACTTCGACGGTGTAACTAAGCTTCTTGCCGTCTTCGTATCGATAAAGGTGGCTGTTAGGCACAACTGCGCCACGTATCCATCCAGGGATGCGAATCTTCAACGTAAAATGAGAGGGGGCTTTCTGTATGGTGATGGCCACGTCGCCGTCCCAAGGATAGTTGGTTTCTTGCTTGAGGCTGACAGTCTTTCCGTCCACCTTCACGGTGGTCTCGTTGCTGGCAAAGAGGTTAACGTAGAGCGATTTGTCCTTGACGGCATAGATGTACTGGGGCAGTGAGGGGATGAAGCGTGCTGCGTTGGAGGGGCAGCAGGCACATCCGAACCAAGGTTGACGTTCGTATCCGCCGTTCGACTCCAACGGGTTGGGGTAGAAGAATCGCCCTCCGTCAATGGAGATGCCGGAAATGACGCCATTGTATAGAGTGCGCTCCAGTACGTCGTAATATTTACTGTCTCCGTGCAGCAGGAAGAGGCGGTAGAAGAGATAGACCTGTGCGATGGCGGCACACGTCTCGCAGTAGGCAGTCAGGTTAGGCAACTCGTAGTCGTCGCCAAAACGCTCCCCATCGCCACGGGCTCCCACACCGCCGGTAATGTAGTATTTCTTTTCCATAATGTTTGACCAGATGCGGTCTATAGCCTTGAAATAGGCGAGGTCACCCGTCAGAGCGGCCACATCGGCCATACCGGCATACATATATCCAGCTCGTACGGCATGGCCTACCGCTTCAGTCTGCTCCGTCACGGGCTTGTAACTCTGTGAGTACATATTCGTGCGGTGTATATAGCCCAATGAATCTCTGTAGCCACCATTCCCTATGTCCTCCCACTTAGGATTCACCTTCCCACGCTGGTCAAGGAAGTACTTGGCTTGTTCCAGATATTTGCGCTCACCTGTGGCGATGTACAGCTTGGCCAGTCCCATCTCGGCTATCTGGTGTCCAGGCACCACATTGGCCTGACCAGGATTAGGACCAATCTCACGGCAGACGCAGTCGGCAAAGCGGATGGCAACGTCCAGCAGGTTTCGCTTGCCTGTGGCATTGTAATGCGCTACAGCCGCCTCGCATAGATGTCCCAGGTTGTACAGCTCGTGCGAACCGTCCTCCACAGCCACCCAACGCTTTGCCCCCGACCATCCGTGGGGCTTCTCGGGGTTCATTGTCCTGACGGTATATAGGTAGCCGTCCGGCTCCTGTGCCGAGGCGATGATGCCTATCACGCGGTCACAGTATTTGTCGATAGGCTCGCCGTTGATGAGGGCATCAGGATGTGTTTGCATCAGATAGGCTGCACCTTCCAGCGTCTTGTAAGGGTCTGTATCGTCGAAGGGGAATCCTGTCGTCACCTCGAAGGTCTTGGTTGAGTCCTTGATGTGTTCGGCAGCCTGGAGGAAATTGTCGTAGCGGTGTTCCGACTCGCACTTGCTGAATGCCAGGGGAATGGTGACGTCTCGGCTGGCCTGAAGACGTTGTCCCCAGAATGAGGTTGGTGCGACTTTTACAGCAGTGAAAGGAACAGGGGTAATCGGGTAGCCCGACTGGTCTTTTGGGGCTTCTGTGCATCCAGCAACTCCTGTTGCGAGGAGGACAAGGAGAATGAGCTTTTTCATATTGTTGATTTTTTCGATATTTCGTTATGTCGATATTTCGAGATTTCGAATTAAAGTTATCTCCATGCGCTAAAGTTCGTGACTTTGCTGCTGAAGTCGCCTGTCTGCTGCAAGGGGAAGACGAGGGTTCGCATGATTTTGTATGTGCTCTTCTTGTCGTCTGTGCGGTGCCCTGTGTCGGGCTTGAGGTTCTCCACGAGCTTATCGTCAGCAAAGAGGCTAAGGCCCTGCTTGTCGCCCTTCAATTGAATGGTCTCGCGCTTGCCGGGCTTGCCTTTGTACTTGAAGGTGAAAAGATAGCCGTCGCGACTGAAGCCGAGCATTCCCTTGATGGGGTCGGAAAGGTAGAAGGTGCTGCGCTCACTTGTGCATAGCACTGTGCCGGGCTTCTCATCTGCCCAGTCAATCGTGAATTCGACCATATAGGGATAGCCGATTTGATGGATGGGGAAGAGTGAGCCTTTAGGATTAAAGATGGTGGTATTGGGCTTCAGGTCGATGTGGTTGACCATGCTCTTGCGGCCTATCTCGTCAGTAAGAGGGCCGTCGCTGAGCAGGCTGGCAAAGTTCATCCACTTCTCCCAAGCCACATCGGAAGTGTCGCGCAATGCATTCCAGCACTTCTCGCTGATGATTTGCATGGCCGGCAGGATACGGTCGTGGCAGTCACCCACGGAAATGCCGTTCTTGATGAAGTCGTTCCAGAGCGCAAACATGCCGCCGTCGATGAGCGGGTCCTGGTGCGGGAAGCGCTTGTCGCGAATGAGTGAAGGATTCCAATGCTGGAAGAGCCAACGGGTATTGAGGTAGTCGTTGTAGTAGCCTGCAGCAGGTACGATGTAGATGAAGCGGTCGGGAATGGAAATCATGTGGAAGCCCTGCTTGTGCATCTCCTCGGGATTGGCATAGCCATTGTACCAGAGGCTCATCAGTACGCCGTCGGAAGGCACTGGCGTAACGCCCTTAGCATGGGTCAGACTACCCCAGAAGACGGGCTGCTTGCCGTATTTCTTGACCTCATTGCAGAGGTGGACGATGAGTTCGCGGAAGCGCTCGCAGATTGCTGAGTCTTTGTTGCTGTATTCGTCCGTGCCGATATGGAAGCGAGGACAGCAGAAGACTGGGTCGGGACCACCAAGGTACTCGGCATAGAGGCTGTCGAGGAAGGGAATGAGTGTGGGGTTCTCGAGGTCGAGATGAGCATCGTCGTACTTCTTGGCTGCCAGCGACGGACGGAAGTGCGTGAAGGCAAGGCTGTGTGCAGGCACGTCGAACTCAGGGATAATCTCCACGCCCATTGTCTCAGCATAGCGGATGAGGTCGCGCATCTCCTGCTTCGAGTAACTGCCGTCAATGGCGGTCAGGCCAGGGAACAGGTCGCTCTCCATTCGGAAGGCAGCATAGGTATCGTCCCAGTTGTTTTCGTACTGATCCTTGAAGCCATTGTCGTTTAGATGGAGTTGCAGGGTGTTCATCTTGTAGTAGGACATCACATTGACGAGTGAATAGAGGTAGCTCAAGGGGTAGAACTTGCGTCCCGCATCAATCATGAAACCGCGAATGGCATAGTCGGGTTTGTCGGTAATGGTTATGCAAGGCAGTAGCCTCTTATAGACGCCACCGGAATTGATGAAACTTGTCTCCTTTATCTGGAGCAAGGTCTGTGCTCCCCACAAAGCTCCACGCTTCGAAGTGGCCTGAATGGTGATGCCCTTTGGAGAGATAGTCAGGCGATAACCCTCGTCGCCAAGTTTCTTGTCGGCCTTCAAAGAGAAGAAGATAGAGTTGGCGCCCCCTTTCTTCTGCGAAGAAGTGTAGTTGGTGTTTTCCCAAGCGATGCTCAGGTAGTCGGCCACAGATTTGAGCTGAGGATTGTCGAAGGTGATTGCAGAGAATTGCTCTACTTCGACTGTGCCTTGTGCAGGCTTTTGCTCCTGCACACTGGGGATGCAGAGAGGCTGGGCGAACAAGTGCCCTGCAAAAAGGACAAGCGTCAAAGATAAAAGAAGTTTTTTCATTGTTGTTTTTAGTTAAATTTATGGTTATGGTTTCTTTCCACAGATTTGTCCGAGTTTGCAGTACTCGCAGACTTTCGTGTCGGTGGTACAGGTGAAGGGCTTTTCGGGGTTGAAGATGTCCTCGAGGATGTTTTGTAATCCCTCTTTGAAGGCTTCGGCATGTTGGGCGGCGAAGTCATCGACCACCTCTCCGTCAATCATGAGCGTCGGATCGTAATCGCCTGCTGCTGCTTTAATCGGGAAGAAGAGTACAGGCTGAATGGGCAGAGTGGCTTCTGCTTCCTCCATCTCGGCCAAAGCATAGAGGAAGATCTGGAAGTAGTAGCGCTCGTGGGCTTTGTCTAAAGCTACCACGTTCTCCATCTTTATCTTCTCCTTATTGGGCTCGTGCGAACCGGTTTTGTAGTCCACAATTCGCAGGCGTCCGTTCATCACATCAATACGGTCAATGCGCCCTCCAATTTTGAATTTTGAATTTTGAATTTTGAATTCTATTGTTCTGTCCTTTTCGGTTCCGATGATACGGAATGGTGCGTGGCGGGCATCATAGCGGATTAGCTCAAGCAGGTAGCGCAGCAAGACATCGTGGGCAATGAGGACGGTGCCTTTGTAGGAAGACCCCCTCCATTCCTCCCCCGTTATGGGGAGGCTTTTTTGAGTTGCAGTATTGAAACGCCGTCTTATCTCAGGCAAGCGGTCGAAGTCATCAGTCGGATGGAACCAGCAGACATCAAAGACGACATGAAGCATGCGTTGCAGTTCGCGATGGATAACGTCTTTCACCACGAACTTGTCCTCGCCCTTTTTCTCGCATAGCATGTCAGCCGTAATGGTTTTCTGTCCTGTTCGTTCTTGCAGCCATTCGTAGAAGAACTCGGCGGTATCGTGGAAGATGGTGCCGATGATGTCGGCAGAGATGCCTTCCTCGGGGTCTTCCTCGCGACGGATGCGCAGCACGTTGTTCAGGTAGAACTGCATCGGACAGTCCATGTAGGTGTTGATGGCCGACGGACTAAGCATGACGTGTTCGCCATCGGAACAGTTCTGGTCATAGCGCTGACGCAGACGTTCCATCACCTCTTCTGTCTTCTCGACCACAAGAGGTTGCGAGGTTTTCGGCTCAGGTTGGCTCCTCAGCCAACGCGTCTTGATGGGGATGTCCGTTTCGGCAAGCATCTGTCGCAGGAAGCGCGACATCTCGTGCTGCACGCCGTCGTTCGTACTCTCGTTATAGATGCAGGTAAGGTGCTCGCATCGCTGCACCAGACGATAGAAGTAGTAGGCATAGACGGCGATGCGATGCCGCTGGGTGGTCAGACCGAACGCCTCTCGAAGGCTCTCGGGAATAAACGAATTGGTGTGCATGCCGCGCGGCAGGTTGCCTTCCTCGACGGAGAGCAGAAGCATATGTTCGAAGTCCAGACAACGTGTTTCGAGTACGCCCATCAACTGCAACCCTCGGTCGGGTTCGCTATGGAACGGTATCTTAGCGCTCGTCATCATCTGGCGGAGGAGGCGGCGTAGTGTCGAAATTGACAATTGATAATTGATAATTGATAATTGCTCGCCCAGCAGGCATATCATACGGTCAATGCGGAAAGTTACCTCACTGTATAGCTGCTCAAAGATATTGGGCTCCTCGATTTGGGCATAGTGCAAGGCAATCAGTCGCAGATGTTTGAGCAGGTAGTTAAGCAGTTTCTCCGTACTGTCGCCTTGATAGACGAAGCAATCCTCTTCGTTGAGCAGTTCATAAAGCGGCTGCCTTCGCAGTGTCTGTTCAAAGGGATAGCGGAATCGCTTACGGTCGGCATCGTAACCCTCTATCTGCATTCTGAGCAAAGCCATGATGATGCCATAGACGGGTGTGTCGGCAATGGGGAAGCCCATCGTGACGTTCACTTCTTTCGCCGTCTCTGGAATAGCGTGAAGGACAGGTTGCATCAAAGCTTCGTTGCAGAGAACGATAGCCTGCGCATCATGGGGTGAGGCTACGTATCTTGCCGCAGCATTGTCTGAGGTGCAGGCGATGAACGTCACGTCGCTGAGGTGACTGAAGTTGTCGAAGGCCTCTGTGTCGGTGATGGCGCTGGGGAAGTTGCTCAGGTTCTGCTTCATGAAGTAGCCGGCCTCGTACTCTTTATTTGTGTCGCAGTAGTAGATGTCGTAGTCCCAGTAGAACCGTGCCTTGCCTTCGCTCTGGATGCTTCTCATCATCGTGTTCTCCACGCTGTTCAGCACATTGAAGCCCGCAAAGACGATAGCACGTTTGCCTTCAAGAAGCTTCTGGATAAGGCTCTCGTCGGACTGCATCTGCTCCGTGACGTGCCGTAGGAGTGCACCTTCCCAGAGCTTACCCTCTGCAAGCAGCCTTTCGTGCAGCAAGGTATAGATGTCGTACATGTGGCTCCAGGTGTGCAGGAACTTCTCCTGTAACCTTGTGCTGCTTTCCAGAGAGAAGCGACCGAAGAAGCGCTTCAGCGTCTCGCGCTGACCGTCGTCCAGATAGTCCAGGTTCTTGAGGCGTTCCTGGTCGGCGATGTTGGTGAAGATGGCCTTTGCATTCGCCATGTGCTTGTCGATGTCGTCGAAGTCGGTCATCAGCACTTCGCCCCAGCTCCAGAAATCGTCGAGCGTCTCTGCGTAGTTGGCCCCGAGCACTTCCTGCATGACGCTGTACAGCTGGCAGATACACTCCAACGGGTCTGCCACCTGGAGCGGCGTGAGCGACTGGAAGAGGTCGTTCATGGTGCAGTAGTGAGGAGCCCATACCGGCTTGTCGCTCAGAAGAGCGAGCTCACGGCTCAGGAACATCCCCGCACGTTTGCCTGGGAAGACCACCGTCACATCGCGCATATCATTTGTGAAGTGCGCCAACATATCTGATGCTATGAGATTCAGAAAACTCTTCACCTTTTTATTTTTCCACTTTTCACTTTTCACTTTTAACTTCCACCGCTCCTTTCCCCATCACGTACCAAATATATCCCTTCACGTCGCGTTCTGGGTACATCTGCTTCATGAGACCCATGTAGTCTCTGACCTGGTCGTAGTAGTGGCGGCTTGGATGCCCGAACTTATAGTCGATGACGGTGATGTTGTTCCTATTCATCACGACGCGGTCGGGCCGCAGCACGACGGGCAGTCCCTTCTCCTTGTCCATGCTGGCAATGCCGCATTCGTTATAGACCGTATTTCCAGCTTGGAACCAGGATGCGACAAGCGGATCCTGGAAGCCCTCTTTGATGTGGCTGATGATGGTGTCCCAGTCCTCGCCCTCGCCGACGATGCCTTCCTCGCGGGCTTTGCCGAGCACTTCCTCCAGCTGACCGACGTCGTCGATTCTGCTGAGAACCTCGTGCATCCGTTTGCCCACCTCGCGTTGGGATAAAGCCCCCTTCGTGGAATTTTGGATTTTGGATTTTGAATTTTGAATTTGTTCCAAATATTCCTCTGTCTGGTTGCTCTGCAGGAAGTAGAGCATCGGGTTCCTTGTGACGACTTTCACGTCAACGGCATCATCCATGCTGTGTTTCAGGGAGAGACGATTGGCAGACCCTTCTGAATCTCCGCGCGAAGTGGAGACTTCGGGTTTCCCCATCTCATACGTGAAGCATGCTTCCTCTCTGTCGTTCTCCTCGTTGCGGAGGGTCATATAGATAAGGTCTGCGGCAGTCGTGATGTTTTTTATCTTGTCGGCAGGCTTTGTCTTGCCCCACACGTAGAGGTTGGTGGCGGCTCGCGTGAAAGCCACATAGAGCGTGTCGAGTGCATCCACGCGCCGCTCTAAGTGCTCTTGTTCGTAATCGGAGGCAAAGACCGAGCTGCGCACGTCTCGCGAATGGGTGGAGATGGGCAGTGCTCCAAGTTCGTTGTAGGGCGCGACATCTGCATCGCACCAAAGAACGTCCCCTTGGCGGTCAGCCTCTATCTGCCAATGACTGAAGGGCAGGAAGACGGTGTGGAACTCCAGCCCTTTGGATTTATGGATGGTCAGGATGCGGACGCCAGCCACCTCGGAACCAGGAACGGCACGCTGGTGGATTTTATCGTCCCAAGCCGTGAGGAAAGTCTGAATATCGGGTGCTCCGGCAGTACGGAGGTGGTTCTGCAATTCGTCGAAGAAGGTGAGCACATAGACATCTTCCCCATGTATGTTGCCCAGGGAGAAGATGCGCCAGAGCCGTTCTGCTAAGAGATATAGCGGCAGCTGCAACAGTTCCTCGCGGTGTGCGGTGAACTCCTCGGGCAGGGCTTGTTCCGCCTCCTGCATGGCAACACTCTGAATGTTGGTGTCCGCCTTTCCAAGCACATCCTGCCCGTAGTGCAGCATCAGGTATTTCTCGGAGATGCCGTCCGTGTGCTGCTTGTCGATGAGCAGACGCATTGCTGCCACAATCATCTGTACGCTGGTGGAGGCTTCGAGCAGGAAAGCTTCGTCGCTGACCAGCCGGATGTCCGGAGCATACTGACTGAAGCCCTTGATGAGCTGCTGAGCCATCAGGTTCGTGCGGACAAGAATGGCTATATCGCTGAGGTCGAGCCCGACTTCCTGCAGCTCCCTGATTTGCTCAACCATATCGAGAACCGTTTCCTGAACGTAGTCCTCCGTCTCTTTAAACATTTTGACCCTCACGTAGCCTTTGCCGTCTGCCTTCTTTTTCTTCTGCTCCACATCTGCATAGATTTGGCTCAGCTTGATGGGAGCGTCGGGCTTGATGTTGTCGAGCAGTTTGGCGGCAGGCGGGAAGAAGGCATTGTTGAAGTCGATGATTGTCTGGTGGCTGCGGTAATTGATGTCGAGGGGTTCGGGCTTGATGTGGAAGCGTTGCAGCTCTGGCTCGTCTTCTATGCCGTAGAGAATCTTCCAATCGCCGTTGCGCCATCGGTAGATGCTCTGCTTGATGTCTCCCACTAAAAGGCCTTTCCCTCCCGAGGCGAGTTTCTCGAAGAGCAGCTTCTTGAAGTTCTCCCATTGCATGCGGCTCGTGTCCTGGAACTCGTCTATCATCACGTAGTTGATGAACGTGCCTATCTTTTCGAAGATGAAGGGCGCGTCGCTGTCCTCTATCATCTTGCTGAGCAGGGCAGGGGTGGAGCTGAGTGTGAAGCGTCCGGCATCGCCCTCTATCTCGCGTGCCCGTTCGTCTATATAAACCAACAGACGCAGCGGACCAAGATGCCGAAGCGCGAGGGTTGCGGACAGGTATTCTTTCCGACATTTTTCATACAGGCTGGCAAATTCAGTAAGGCAGGCCTGCAAGTCAAATAATTTTGTTCCGCGACTACAATCGCGCCTTGGTGCTAAAGCATCCAAGAATTTTGACTTCAACACGGACTTCCCTGGCCCTTCGCTCTTCATTTCCCTCGCATCCATCAGGAACTTATAGACGTTCTTGCCGTAGGTGATTTGGTCGAAGTTCCCTATCTGGCTCATCACGTCATCCACAGCCTGTTGCACTTCCCGTTTGGATTCGTCCCGAATCTCTTTCATCTTGCGCTTGAAACCGTTGACCACGTTCGTGTCGCTGATGCGTGCCAGCTCCGTCTCGTCGCGCTGCTGGTACTCCTCGCGGAAGATGTTGCCTGCGAAGTCCTTGAGCGGCCCTGTGATGTCCCACTTGTCGCCGCTGTCCAACTGCTCGCGGACGTATTCCATCACCCATCGCTTCACTTCGGGCTTGCTGTCCATCGTCTCTATCAGGCTATCTACGGCGCTTGCAATCACCTCGTCGTGCGACAGCTCCACCTGCAGGTTGGCAGCAAGTCCCAGCTCGCGTGCCATGTTGCGCAGGATGCTCTGGAAGAAGGAGTCGATGGTCTCCACGCGGAAATGCGTGTAGTCGTGCAGAATGGCGGTGAGGGCTTTGCCGGCTTGCGTGCGAATGAAACTTTCAGACAGGGAGCCAGAGAGGGTCCTTTTCTTTATTGCCTCCATATAGGGCTGCGTCTCGGGCAGGTTGTGCTTCAGGCCGTAGAGCGTTTCCAGGATGCGCCCCTTCATCTCTGCCGTCGCCTTGTTGGTGAAGGTCACGGCCAGCGTATGCTCGAACTCATGTTCAGCCCTCGGCATCAGCAGTTGCAGGATGTATTCCACTGCCAGTGCAAAAGTCTTGCCTGAACCAGCCGAAGCCTTGTATATGGTGAGTAATTGGTCCATGAAACGCCGTTTTCCGTACAAAGATACAAAAAAATGAAGAATGAAGAATGAAGAATGAAGAATTATTTGTAATTTTGCGCGATTTTTCAACTTTTCAAGTTAAAAGACATGAGTGGATATTTAGTTAGCGACACACGCAAGGTGACGACTCACCGTCTTATTGAAATGAAGGAGCAGGGACAACAGATTGCCATGCTCACCTCCTACGACTACACAATAGCACAGATTGTCGATCAGGCTGGCATCGACATCATCCTTGTCGGCGACAGCGCCAGCAACGTGATGGCGGGCAACATGACGACTCTGCCCATCACCATCGACCAGATGATATACCATGCCCGCAGCGTGACGCGGGGTGTGAAGCGTGCCCTCGTCGTTTGCGACATGCCTTTCGGCACCTATCAGGTCAATGCTACCGAGGGTGTGAAGAACGCCATCCGCATCATGCAGGAGAGCGGTTGCGATGCCCTCAAGCTCGAAGGCGGCGTAGAGATACAGGAAACCATTCGTGCCATCCTCGATGCCGGCATTCCCGTAATGGGACACTTAGGGCTGACGCCACAGAGCATCAATAAGTTCGGCACTTATGCCGTCCGTGCCAAGGAAGAGGCTGAGGCCGAAAAGCTGCTCAGCGATGCACGGCTGCTCAGCGAGTTGGGTTGCTTCGCTATTGTATTGGAGAAGATACCCGCTGCGCTGACCAAGAAGGTTTGCGAACAGGTTAAAGTACCCGTCATCGGCATCGGAGCCGGACAGGCCGACGGACAAGTGTTGGTTGTCCACGACATGCTGGGTATGACAAAAGGCTTCTCGCCCAAGTTCCTGCGCCGTTATGCCGACCTCTCCACCATCATTACCGATGCAGTTGGTCAGTACGTCACAGACGTCAAAGCTCTGGATTTCCCCAATGAGGGGGAATCGTATTAGAAGCTGAAGCAGATTCCGAAGCTGGGGGTAATCTGGTGCTGGTTGCGCCGGAAGGTTCCCTCTTTCTCTAACACCACATCGCCTTCACCTCCTGCGAGGATGTCATTGACCATATCTACGAGGCTTGCATTTAGGTAATAGTATTCGTAGCGGGCACGGGTGTAGTCGTAGTCAAGGCAGATGCGCCACACGATGTTGTGCTTCAGAGCGTAAGAGAAACTAATGCCGGTGCCGAACATGAAGCTACCCTTACCATCCAGGTCAAGACCCTTCACGCGGTCATAGGTATTGAGGTCTGTCATCTGCTCAATTTTTTCCACCTCTTTCTGGAGGTTTTCCCATTTCTCCTCGAAGTCGTCGTCATTGCCCGACATGTCTGCCAGATACCAGACGTCACCGCTTTTGCGACGGCCGAAGAGCAGTTTTGTCCCAAGGCTCATCCGCTTGTTCAGAGGCAGTCCGCCGTAGATACCGCCCATGAGGTCGAAACTCGACAGTTGGTCCTTATGCGTGTCGACGCTGTGTTTGTAGTTTGCATCGGCGGTACGGGGGGACATGTATTTGTTTGTCTCATTATTGTAGTGCCATGTTCCAGATGTCCATACATCTTCGGTGCTGTCCCATCGAGGTGTGACGGCGGTGCTGTTGATGCGAGCCCGTAAGCCGAAGCCCAGATAGGGGTTCAGGAAATAGGCAGCCTCCGCGCCTATCACCGTGCTGACGCCCTGCTTGATGCTGCCCGGACCGCCTGCTGCCGGAATGTCGTCGGGCACGCCTTTGCTGCCCATCACAATGCCTGTGCCTGCTTGCAGCGAGAAGAACGACGGGTGTTCGCTCACATCGTTCAGGTTCTCCATCTCGCGCCGCAGCGTATATTTGTCCTTGAAGATAAGGTCGGAGAGGGCATATCCCAGTTCCGTTGAGAGGATACCGATGCCGGCGCCCGTCAGCACGTCGCTCACCCAATGGCGGTTGTTCATCACGCGGAAAGCAGCGATACCCGTTGCCACTGTGTAGCCGCCGACGCTGTACCACAGGCTGCGTGTCAGGCCGTATTCCTTGTGGAGGATGGTGGCAGCCATGAAGGCCGTGGCGGTGTGGCCGGAGGGGAAGGAATTGGAGGTGGAGCCGTCGGGTCTCTCCTCAGACGCAGTATATTTGATGCCGTTCACCAGACCTGCCATGATGGCGGCAGAAAGAGCATTGCTTGCCAGCAGGCGTCCCCACTTCGAGCGTCCCTCGTAGCCGGCGGCCTTTAAGCCCAGGTCAGTACCAACGGCGCATATTGGATATAGTCGTCCGCCCTGTTGTGGAAGCCGCTGTTGATGTCATTGTTTATCTTGCGCACATCCCGCTTGATGGCATGTGCCGAGATGCCAAGAACGATGTAGGGCACACTGGCAAGCGAGAGGTCCCGCTTCACCGTCCAGTACCGCTCAGAATTGTCAACATCAACTTGAACTCCTTGTACTTCTTGAACCCCTTGAACTCCTGAATGTTGTTCCCGACACATGATGGAGGCAGGGATGGGGTCTTCCGATATCTTCAAATTGGCACACTCTTGGCGGATGCCATCCAGCGTGGTTGGCAGGGTCCAATGAAACTCAAATTCCTTTTCGGATAGAGTAGGGGTGATGTTTGCTGCGGCTTGGAACGAAGCCAACAGGAAAAAGACGGGAAATAAATAGTTTTTCATGAGCGTATTTTTCTGCAAATTTACAAAAAATTCTCCAATTAAAAGCCAATTTGCCGCAAAAAAACACTTAACCTTCCATTTTTTTTTGCTACGCACAGGAAATATTTTTTCTCTTCGGAGGAAAAAGTTTTCCTACGCACAGTAAAAAAAACAGCGTCCCAATGCTCATTCCGGTTCTTGCTTTGCCTTCGTCGATAGCGTCCTATCCCTACCGTCGGAGGATTACTATCCCTACCGTCGAAGGATTACTATTCCTTCCCGCATAGGATTAGTATTCCTTCCGCCATAGGATTACTATCGCTCAGGTTGTAGGGAAGGCTCGCTGGCAACGGAGGGACGGTAAGTTGTGGCGACATCATCGTTCGTTCGTTTGTGTATTTATGTCAATTATACATAAATACACAAACGAAACAAACAACAATAGCTTTGTCGCGGGCTCGCATAAAATGCATTTGTAATAGGCAACTTCTCGAAGCATTTTGCCGTTAATCTTCAGAATAAGAAAATAATTCTTCATTCTTCATTCTTCATTTTTCATTTTTTTTCGTATCTTTGCGACAAAATACTAATAACTTTTAAATTCTTATATCAATGAAACTCAAATCTATCCTTGCAGCCTTGCTCCTGATGGTGGCAGGCGTGCAGACAGCGTGGAGCCAGGGCTTCCGTGTTTATCAGAGTGACGGTACGGAGCTGCAGTTCAGCCTCAAGACCGACAGTATCGTGTTCGATAACGGCCTGAGTGGCGACGAAGTGTTCGGCCCCTTCACACCCGTCAATATGTGTATCGCCAAAACGTGGTACACGAGCAAGTCCGCGACCATAACCTTCAACCTCGACGGCACGACGGACTACTTTACAGATGCCAAATATGAGTTCCTGCCTTATCAGGGTACGCTCATCATCTACAATGCCTCTGGCGCACCGATGAACATCATCAAGGTTCACAAGGTGATGAAGGACAAGATGCTTGTCAGCGCACTTGGCGACAACGAGTTCCGCATCTGGGCTACGACACCCCTGCCGCAGCCTGTTGAAGAAATTGTCTTGAGCGCGTATTCCCTCAGCCTTTCATGGGAGGAGGTTGTTCCTCTTACGGCAATTGTGCTTCCTGATGATGCCGACAACCCAAAAGTGTCATGGGAGAGCAGCAACCCGGAAGTGGCATCGGTATCGGATGATGGTGAGGTAACTGCCAACAACTATGGCACCTGCGTCATCACCTGCTCTGCTTTGGACGGCAGCGGCGTCTATGCCGAGTGCTCTGTCACGTATGCTCAACCCAAACCCGTTACCGGTGTTGAACTGAGCGACAAGGCTCTCACCCTTAGGGTGAACGAGACGGCCACCATCACCGCAATCGTAGAGCCCGATGATGCCGACAACCCCGAAGTGTCTTGGGACAGCGACGACGAGTCTGTGGCGAGGGTGAGCGACGACGGCGTGGTATTTGCCGTTGGCGAAGGCTCCTGCATCATCACATGCACGCCTGAAGACCCCTACGGCAGCGGTGTCGATGCCAAGTGTGAAGTTAGGGTAATTCCAGCCGCCGTTCCCGAAGTACGCGATTATGTTGACCTTGCCCTGCCTTCAGGCACGATGTGGGCAAACTGCAACATCGGAGCCAACAGCCCCGAGATATTCGGCGACTACTTCGCCTGGGGCGAGACGGAACCGAAGGGAGATTACAGTTGGGGCACCTATAAGTGGATGACCGAAGGACAGGCCGACGGGCTGTATATCAACAAATACACCAGAGCCGACAACCAGATGCAAGGTTGCTGGTACGACGGCGACACCTTCATCGGCGACGGGAAGAGAGAGCTTGACCCAGAGGACGATGCCGCCACCGTTAACTGGGGCGCTGAGTGGCAAATGCCAAGCTGGGATCAGTGCAAAGAATTGACACAACCAACCAATACCACGCAGGAGTGGACCAATCAGGATGGCATGGATGGAGTGTTAATTACGAGCAAGAGGAACGGCAACAGCATCTTCCTGCCTGCCGTGGGTATCATGAGTGGAGACGCACCGGTTCCCGAGGATGATGGCATCGTAGGCTACTACTGGACGCGCTCGCTCAATGACAGGTCCAACCTCGGAACCAGTATGCTAATCATGGATGATGAAACAAATATGTACGCTGCTGCTAGGGGCCGCTGTTATGGCCTCGCTATCCGTCCCGTCCGCACCGATGCCACTGCCCGCAACTACGTTTCGAGAATTGTCCTGAGCAGCGAATCCCTCGAACTCATTCCGAATGATATGAAGGTGCTTCGCGCTACCGTCCTGCCCGAGAATGCCGACATTAAGAAGGTAACGTGGGAGAGTAGCAACCCGTCGGTTGCCGTTGTGTCGAGCGACGGATTCGTCCTGGCTATAGCTAAAGGCACCTGCACCATCACCTGCTCTGCTACCGACGGCAGCGGCGTGAAGGCTGAATGTGCTGTCTCCGTTGTGAACAGTCGCTTAGTGACAGACATCACGCTTAGCGAGACAGATATGTCGATTGAAGTGAATCAGTCCCATACGCTTCGCACCACCGTTCAGCCCGACAATGCAACGAATAAGGATCTCAAATGGTGGAGCAACAGGGCAGACATAGCCACCGTTGACCAGACGGGCAAGGTAACAGGCGTATCGAACGGCTTCTGCACCATCACCTGTACGGCAAAGGACGGCAGCGGCGTGAAGGCCGAATGCTCCGTCTATGTCAAAGAACTCAAGGTTGGAGCCATTAAGCTTAACACAACTACGCTCTCGCTCAATCGTGGTGACACCTATACACTTACTGCCACTGTCCTGCCTGAAAACGCAACCAACAAGAACTTAGAATGGTCAAGCACTAATAAAAGCGTTGCAACAGTTGACGGGCATGGTAAGGTGACAGCAGTTGGGAACGGCAGCTGCACCATCGCAGCCAGAGCCAGCAGCGGTGGCGTGATGGCAACCTGCTCCGTTACTGTTACTGAAAGATTAGTCTCAAGCATTCAGCTCAGCACAAATTATTTTATTCTAGGTCCTGGTGTAAGCCAAACAATTACAGCAACAGTCCTTCCCGAAAACGCTGCTAACACAAATGTTAAATGGATGAGCAGTAATTCAAATGTTGCCAGGGTTTCAGGGACAGGGGTCCCCGGTGACAAATATTCGATCAAGGTGACTGGCGTATCTCGCGGTAGCTGCACCATCACTTGTATTGCCTGTGATGGTAGCGGTAAGCAAGCCATCTGCAAAGTATATGTCGATGACCATGCATGGGTTGACCTTGGCCTGCCCAGCGGCACGCTTTGGGCAACATGCAATATTGGAGCTGAGAAGCCGGAAGACTATGGCGACTATTTCGCTTGGGGCGATACGTATGTTGGTAATCGGGCGTACAATTGGTATTATTACCGACACTGCGACCACTCCGATGACGAATTGACTAGATATTGTCGTCATGCCGATTTTGGCAAGGACGGCTATCTCGACAACTTAACGACACTTACTTCTAATGATGATGTTGCATCATCTAAATGGGACTACCGCTACTGGCAGATGCCGAGCAAATCACAATTAGCCGAACTCGCTAGTCCCCAATATGTTTCAAAATCTTGGTTAACAAGGAATGGAGTTCATGGCGTTAAGTTTACCAGCAAAACTAATGGTAATTCCATTTTCCTGCCCGCTGCAGGTTATCGCGCTGACACCCCCGGATTTTACGGTATAGAGCGCCTCCTCGATGAAGAAGAAGCAGGCTACTACTGGTCTTGCGAATTATACAGTCATGATAGCCGTAATGCAGAACTTATGATGATAAAAGACGAGGTGAATTGTACCTCCTTCCCGTATGAAGGCATGTCCCGCTGCTATGGCATGTCTGTCCGTGCTGTCCGTAAGAAGTAGAACCGGCGTTTGTCCGCCTGATTCCCGCGATAAGATTTTTGTCGGTTGTCGGAGCCGCCTATATATACAGCGGCACCGACAACCGACGAGAATCGCCTAAGAAACCAAGACAACTCTACAGGATAGTGAAACATTTACGATTCCCTACGCTTTTGCTTTTGCTGTTCGTCAGCACGTTCTGCCACGCCTACTACCTGAACCGCTACAAAGAAGGCCGCAAGGCTGTCCTCTTCCGACTTAAAATTGATTCTGACGGCTGGGTGAAGGAGTATTAAATCTGAACGGTAACGGCTTTGCCGTCGTAGAGCACCATCTTGCCCTCCGGATTTTGAAGATTCAGGGGTCGCGGAGCTTCTTTGGTAATGAGAACGATGTTGAATTGTCTTTGCTTCAACATACCATTGAACTGGCCTTTTCGGGCACCAAAGGATACTGTGCGTGTATCGTCGTCATAAGTGATGTCGATGGTGGCATATTTGCCCTTTTCGTAGTTGTAGTTCGTACCCTCGTCCTCATAGAGCTGGAACTCTCCTTTCTGTCCTGCATAGACATAGAGGTTAATCAACTCTGCGAGCTTCTCGTCACTCCATTCCATCTCCGGACCGAATGGAATGATGGCTCCCTCACGGACGAAGACGGGAATCTGCTCGTAGGGGGCATCGACCACAAGTGTCTGACCTCCATCGATATGCTCGTTGGTGTAGAGATTGTACCAGCCGCATTGCTTGGGGAAATATACTATGCGGTTGCGGGCCTTGTAATAGCCTACAGGGCATGCCATCAGTGCTGGACCGAACGTCCACTGGTTGCCGCTATCCTTGACCTGTTCATCACTGCCAAAGTCCATCACCAAAGCACGCATCAGGGTATAGTCCTTGAAATGAATCCAACCGGCAAGCGAATACATATAGGGCATCAATCGATAGCGCAACTTGTCGTAATAGACAAATGACTTGTAGGCAGGATGCTCGTCGGGAGCTATGTTCCAGATCTCACGTGTCGGCCATTGGCCATGACTGCGGAAAAGAGGGATGAATGCGCCAAACTGGTTCCAGCGCGTCTGCAATTCGCGCCACTCCTTCAGGTCTTCGTTCTCAATGCCGCTATTATCAAACAACTGTTGGGCAATCACATAGCGATTCTCCACACAGAAACCGCCTTGGTCCATGCCCCAAAAGGGAATGCCTGACATCGAGAAATTCAGTCCGGCTGTCATCTGAGCACGCATATCTTCCCAACGGGTACCGATGTCACCACTCCATGTGGCAGTGGAGTAACGCTGTTCGCCTGCAAAGCCACTACGTGTCAGCAAGAACACATGGGGTTCATCCTGCCTGCCTTTCCATACACTGCGCTGGCCGTTGTAGATGGCATCAGCATTGCAGATGGAATAGGCGTTGAAATACTCGGTTGCAGTGCCAAGAGCCGTAGGGCCACAGAGGGCCTTGCGATACCACATCGGTGTACAGTCTCTGACATTGGGTTCCGACGCATCCATCCACCATGCATCAATCAGGGAGGTTTCAGGTTTTGAGGTTTTGGGGTTTTGAGGTGATTTTTCCTTAGAACCTGACAGCGAAGCGACCTTAGACCTCAAACCTGTATATAGATTTTCATCCATCTGGCGCCAGAACACCTTACGGGCTTCTGCATCATAGGCATCATAGAAAGAGCCACGGAACCCCAACCAATCGTGGATGTCATCCTTCACGGCTTGACGACACATGGTTTTTGAAATGAGGTTAGATTCTCTCGGACCGCGGGTTTCTGCGACGTCTTTCATACGCCCGTCGGCCATCAAAGCTCAGCATCGTTTTATTTGCTACGCACAGAAAATTTTCTTAGTGCACGTCGGAAAAATATTTACTACGCACAGCAGTAAAATCTGCTTCCCTTTGACT
>JAILRU010000024.1 GCA_024697945.1 Bacteroidaceae bacterium | reverse complement strand
GCCTGAGCTACTATGTTGACAAGATAACGAAAGTTGTTCATAATTCCTAGTTTTTGAGTTTTGGGTAAATTGCAAAAATTGCGTTTTCATTGTACTTTTGAATTGCGGAAAAGCTCTGCTGTGAAGCAGGGCTTTTCTGTTGTTTTATGCAAAAAAATCAATTTATCAATTATCAATTTCCAGTGGTCTGACCCCCAAGGAAGTGAAAAGTGAAAAGTGAAAAGTGAAAAATGAAAGGGCGCGATGTTTGATGTGACCCCAAAAGGAAGTGAAAAGTGAAAAGTGAAAAATGAAAGGGCGCACCATAGCTCCGGCGTTTCCCTTGATGTATGGCTACACTATGCCATGAGCGAGAGAAGGACAAGGATTCTACAACCTTCCTTGTTCTCCCAGATAGGAATCCTTAAAGCCGAGGAAGTATAGTACGCCGTCCAGTCCGATGGTGTTGATGCTCTGTTCGGCATTGGCTACCACACGTGGCTTGGCGTGGAAGGCTATGCCTAAGCCGGCCTCCGTTATCATCGGCAGGTCGTTTGCGCCATCGCCCACGGCAATGGTCTGTGCCAGGTTCACCTTCTCCACCTGTGCTATCAGCTTGAGCAGTTCGGCCTTGCGGTGTCCATCCACTATCTCACCTACATAGCGGCCAGTCAACTTACCATCTTCGCCAATCTCCAGCTCATTGGCATACACATAGTCTATATTGTACTTCCGCTGTAAGTACTCGCCAAAGTAGGTGAATCCGCCGCTGAGTATGGCTATCTTATATCCACAGGTCTTGAGTACCGACATCAGTCTGTCCACGCCTTCGGTCATGGGCAGATGCTCGGCAATATCCTGCATCACGCTCACGTCCAACCCTTTGAGCAAGGCGACTCTGCGAGTGAAACTTTCCCTGAAGTCAATCTCGCCACGCATGGCACTCTCCGTAATCGCACGTACCTCGGCTCCTACGCCATTTCGCTCAGCCAATTCGTCGATACACTCTGTCTGTATGAGTGTGGAGTCCATATCAAAGCAGATGAGCCTGCGCATCCGGCGGAACATGTCGTCTTTCTGGAACGAGAAGTCTATCTCCATCTGTTGTGACAGCTTCATGAGCTCTGACTGCATCTCCTGACGGTTTGAGGGTTCTCCACGCAGAGAGAACTGAATGCAAGCCCTGGTGTGCTTATCCAACTGCTTGATGCTCTTGCGGCCTGTCAGACGTATGATGCTATCGATATTCAGACCCTGTGCTGTCAGAATCAGGGTGGCAGCCTCTATCTGACGTGCTTCCAACTGACGCCCCATCATCATGAGGATATAGCGGTTCTTGCCTTGCTGACCGACCCAGCCTTCGTACTCATCGTCGCTGATAGGCGAGAAACCGATGTTCACGCCCAGCTCCGTAGCCTTGAACAACAGTTCTTTCATGGCCAGTCCGGATTTCATCTCATCTATACGAATCAAGATACCCAACGAAAGGGTGCTGTGAATATCGGCCTGACCGATATCCAGGATATATGCATCGTATTTTGCCAGAATGCCCATGACGGCAGCTGTCAGTCCAGGACGGTCCTGTCCTGTGATGCGTACAAGTATTTGTTCTTCTTTCATAGTTATGCGGCTGCAAAGTTACTGATTATTTTTCTAACTACCAAATAATCTTCAAAAAGGACAAGAAAAAAACAGGGGACAGGTCTGTTTAATTGTAAATAGTGATTAAAAAATTAAATTAATTTTTAAAATCTTAGTTCTTTAAATGTTTAATTTTAAAGACTTAGAACGGCACAGAGCTCTCTGTGAGCCAGCCTGTTTCTACCTGGAATGCGCCTGAGACTCCGGGGTTGGTGTACATCGCTCCGGTAAGGGTCGTGACGCGGTTCTGCTTGAACGGAACGTTGGTGACAGTCTTACTGAAGAGTGTATTTCCCTGAGCATCCAAGGTCTCGATGGTGACATCCATGGTCTGCTCTGTGGAGGTCAGGAACAGGTAGGTGAGGGATGTTGAGTTCGTTCCCACGGCTGCGCTGTTGCCAACGGTGTTGATGATACCTCCGTTATCGGTTGCCAGGCCACTGGAGGGATTGAAGCTCTTGCTACCACCCGAGAGGGTCATTCGGACATTGGTGACATCTGCTGCCTTTCCGTCGGAGGAAACTACCTGCAACTTGGCAACGATACGGTTGAGCGTCGTGCTGATATCAACTGCCTCTGTTGTGGTGATGTTTACTGCCTGAGTCTTTGCGAATGTCTCTCTGGCCCGAACGTTAAACGTGGCCTCGGTGGGGCTGGTCAGGGTCAGAACGCTGTTCTCGTTAGTGTAATACGCCAAGACTACCATTGTGTAGCTGCCCATCGGGAGTGACAAGCTGAAGTTACCAAAGGTGGTGTAGGTCGTGTTGTCACTCTTCAGCTGGGTTACCTTCTGAATCTCGGTGTTTCCACTATAGAATGCCAATGTTATGGCATTGACTTCGCTGTAGTCTGCTACATTCTCGGCAACCCGCGTAGTTGGGAATTCTTCGTTCGTTACGCTGAAGCCATCGACATGTACGCGGACTGGTGCGAATTCGTCGTTGTTGTTTACGACATCATTTGAATTGCTGCAAGCAGCAAAAATAATTGTAAGCAGGATTGTACCTGCAATAATAAGATTTTTTTTCATTGCTATTTGAATTTAAATTTACAATTAGACGGGATCTGTCCCCTGTCTATATTATGTTAAATTCAAAAAACAATGCATTAGAATTGTATGGCTTACGTGCGGCATGGATGCTTGCTATCCGTAGTATTGTTTATACCATTCGGCAAAGTGGCGGAGTCCCTCGCGGAGGGTTATCTTTGGGGTGAAACCGAAGTCACGCTCGAGGGCTGTGGCATCGGCATAGGTTGTGGGTACATCGCCTGGCTGCATGGGAACAAGCTGCTTGTGGGCATCGAAGTCGTAGTCCTTGGGGAGAACCTCAGCACGCACGAGCTCTTCCTGAAGGATGTTGACGAAATCGAGGAGGTTCTCGGGCTGGCCACCGCCAATGTTGTAAACTGCGTAGGGAGGCACGGGCAGACCATCTTCGCCCGTCTTCTTCTCTGGGGCTTTGGCCATTACACGGACGATGCCTTCGACGATGTCATCAACGTAGGTAAAGTCGCGTCGGCAGTTGCCGTAGTTGTATATCTGGATGGTGTTGCCCTTGAGGAGCTTGTTGGTGAAGCCGAAGTAAGCCATGTCGGGCCGGCCCGCAGGACCATAGACGGTGAAGAAGCGCAGGCCAGTAGTGGGGATGTTGTAGAGCTTCGAGTAGCAATGGGCGAAGAGCTCGTTGCTCTTCTTGGTTGCTGCATACAGGCTCACAGGATTGTCAACCCTGTCATCGGTGCTGAAGGGAACTTTCTTGTTGCCTCCATAAACGCTGGACGACGATGCATAAACTAAATGCTGAACAGGATTATGGCGGCAGGCTTCGAGGATGTTGTAGAAGCCGAGTATGTTGCTCTGGATATAGGCATCGGGGTTCTCAATGCTGTAGCGGACGCCAGCCTGGGCAGCGAGATTCACCACAATATCGAAGTGGTACTTGGCAAAGAGGCTGTCGATGGTGGGCTTGTCTGCAATGTCAGCCTTGATGAAATACCATTGATTCCCTGACTGAGAGAGCGTTGGGGACTTTGCCAACTCTTCGAGCTGTTGGAGACGGTGTTCCTTGAGAGAAGGGTCGTAGTAGGCATTCATGTTGTCAATGCCTACGATGGTGGCGTTGTTCATGTCTTGAAGCAGGCGCTTCACGAGGTTGCTGCCAATGAAGCCGGCAGCGCCAGTTACCAATATACTTTGCATGATGTTATTTTAGAATGTGATTTTAATTTCGGAATCCCAGTCGGTGTTGAGATTGATATCTATCATTGAGGTCTTGAAGTCTCCACCTCCGAAGAAATCGCCAAAGTAGCGGGTTATCGTGTTTTGCGTGAGCGACACGTCAAACTCGCGTAGGAGAATTTCGTTGCCGGAAGCATCGAGTGCTGTGACTTTCAAGTGAATGGTGCCTTCCTGGTTGTGAAGGAATGTATAAAGGTCGAACTCTCTCTGACCTGATGTGACGTCGAACTTGAGGTCTTGTTTGCTGTTGACGCTGCCCAGTCCTGTGGCGGCATTGAAGGCTCCGCTACCTCCTGTGTAGTAGAACCGCATCTTGGATACGTTTGCCGGTATATCGCCTTCGATGACGAAGCGGCAAAGTGCCGTGATACGATGGAGGGTGAGCGAGCGGGTCTTAGGCTCGGCTCCGATGGTTATGGTGTCATTATATAGGAAGGTATCCGTAAACCCTTGTGCATTGGTGAACCGAATCTTTGAGGGGTCTGTCATCGTGGGGTTGCCGTCGCTGCTATGAGCGACTACTACGAGCTGGTAGGTGCCTTCGTCCAGTTGGAAGGCGGCTGTGCCGAACCCAGCTTCGTTAAGCAACTGATTCGTTTGCTTGACGCGAGAGCCGTCTGGATTGTATATGGCGAAGTTCAGGCGGTTACAGAAATCGGCCTGATCAGAGCGGGTGATGCTGGAGAATGGTGTCTGTTCCAATTGGGAGATGCTGACCACGAGGTTGCCGTTAGGCTTTTCGGGCGCGATGTCCTCTTCCTCCAGAGATATCGTCTGGCAGGCAGCCAGAGTCCAGAGGATGCAAAACGGCAATATGGCTTTCGTAAATCTAAACATAGCAGAACATGTACACATTTTCGCTGACAAAAATACAAATAAAAATCGTAACTAATGTCTTTTTCACACTCTTTTTTACCATAAGCATGTAAATAGTGAGTGAATCTTTTGTATTTCGCTTGCTTATTTGTACCTTTGCACGCGAAATAATAAAAAAGTGGTTTAGAGAATAGGCATTTGAGTAGAGAATTCTTGACTCTTTGCTGTTAACTTAAATAAAAATGAATATCTCGTATAAGTGGCTTAAGGAATATGTCGATACGACCTTGAGTGCTCAGGAAGTGGCTGATGCGCTGACGAGCGCTGGTCTCGAGGTCGATAGCGTGGAAGAAGTTCAAACCATCAAGGGCGGCTTGGAAGGTCTTTGGGTGGCTGAGGTGCTGACTTGTGAACCGCACCCCAACAGCGACCACATGCATGTGTGTACGGTTAATGTAGGACAAGAGGAGCCCTTGCAGATTGTCTGCGGCGCTCCTAATGTGGCTGCCGGTCAGAAGGTGATTGCTGCTGTCGTAGGCACAAAGCTCTATGACGGCGACGAGTGTTTCACCATCAAACGCAGCAAACTACGTGGTGTAGAGAGCTGCGGTATGCTTTGTGCTGAGGACGAAATCGGCATTGGCACCGACCACAGCGGCATCATCGTTCTTCCTCAGGACGCAGTTGTGGGCACAACCGCTGCAGAGTACTATCACGTTGAGAGTGACTACCTTATTGAAGTAGATATTACGCCAAACCGTGCTGATGCTTGCAGCCATTATGGTGTGGCTCGCGACCTCTATGCATGGCTCATTCAGAATGGTTACAAGACAAGCCTGCATCGTCCCGATTGCGACAGTTTCAAGGTGGACGACGAGACTTTGCCCATCAGCGTCACCATCGACGATGCCAACCTCTGTCCGAGGTATGCAGCGGTTTCCTTGACAGGCTGCCAGGTGAAGGAGAGCCCGGAATGGTTGCAGAACAAGCTGCGCACCATCGGTCTGCGTCCTATCAACAACATCGTGGATATAACGAACTACATCATGATGGCTTACGGTCAGCCTCTGCATTGCTTCGATGCCGATATGATTGAGGGCCGTCAGGTTATCGTGAAGACTCTGCCCGAGGGTACGCCTTTTGTAACGCTCGATGGCGTAGAGCACAAGCTCAGCGACCAGGATTTGGCTATCTGCAACGCCAAAGAGCCGATGTGTATTGCAGGCGTCTTTGGTGGCAAGGGAAGCGGCACGTACGACACGACCGTCAATGTCCTGTTGGAGAGTGCCTACTTCAATCCCACCAGCATCCGCAGAAGTGCTCGCCGTCACGGCCTCAGCACCGATGCCAGCTTCCGCTTCGAACGCGGTATCGACCCCAACGGACAGATATATGCCCTGAAGCAGGCAGCTATCCTCGCCAAGGAACTGGCAGGGGCAAAGGTCAGCATGCAAGTGGTTGATGTACAGGCAAAGAAGTTACCTGACTTTAAGGTGTCGCTGAAGTATGACTATGTGGATAGCCTTATCGGCAAACACATTCCTGCCGAGACCATCAAGAGCATCGTGACAAGCCTCGAGATGAAGATTGACAAGGAAACAGGAGATGGTCTCGAACTGACCGTTCCTGCCTACAGAGTGGATGTGCAGCGTCCCTGCGATGTGGTGGAGGACATTCTGCGCATTTACGGATATAATAATGTGGAGATTCCCACGACGCTCAAGAACAGCCTTACGGTCAAGAGCATCCACGATACGAGCCACAAGTTGCAGAACATCATTGCAGAGCAGCTGGTGGGTGGCGGCTTTCGCGAGATACTGAACAACAGCCTTCAGCGTGGTGCATACTACGACGGTCTGGAGTCCTACAAGAGCGAGGAGTCCGTGAAACTGCTCAATCCCCTCAGCCAGGACCTCAATGCCCTGCGTCAGACGCTTCTCTTCGGAGGTCTGGAGAGCATTGCCCGCAACGTCAGCTACCGCAATAGCGACCTGCGTTTCTTCGAGTACGGCAACTGCTACCGCTTCCAGGCGGAGAAGAAGTGTCCAGACATCATCCCAGGCGTGAGCAGCAGCCGTGACCCTGAGGTCATCAAGCACGTTCTCGATGCCTATAGCGAGGACTATCATCTGGGTCTCTGGCTGACAGGCAAGCGCGTTCGCGGCAGCTGGGCTCATCCCGATGAAGACAGCTCGTTCGCCCAACTCAAGGCTTACGTCATAAACATCTTCACTCGTTTGGGTGTGCCTTTCGGAGTGCTTGTTTTCAGCGAAGGCAAGAGCGACATCTACAGTTTGAGTCTCTGCATCGAGAATAGGGGTGGAAAGGTGCTTGCCGAGATGGGCATCGTCAGCCGCAAGCTTACAAAAGCGTTCGACATCGATGCTCCAGTATATTTTGCCGACATCCGTTGGAACCAAATCATGCGCATCATCAAGAACCAGAACGTCACCTACAAGGAAATAAGCAAGTTCCCCGCTGTCAGCCGTGACTTAGCCCTGCTGCTCGATAGCAACGTTCCCTTCGCAGAAGTGGAGCGTATTGCATACCAGACGGAGAAGAAGCTGCTCAAAGCTGTGAAACTCTTCGATGTCTATGAGGGCAAGAACCTGCCAGAGGGCAAGAAGTCGTATGCTGTGAACTTCATCCTGCAGGACGAGACTAAGACTCTGAACGACAAGGCTATCGATGCCGTAATGCAGAAACTTATCAATAATCTAAAGACACAACTCGGTGCAGAATTGCGCTAATTATCAATTGTCAAATATCAATTTTCAATTATATAATTATGGGAAGAGCATTTGAATACCGTAAAGCAACAAAACTGAAGAGATGGGGCCACATGGCCAAGACATTCACCCGTCTGGGCAAGCAGATTGCCATTGCTGTGAAGGCCGCAGGCCCAGAACCTGAGAACAATCCTGCATTACGTAGCGTTATAGCCGTCTGCAAGCGTGAGAACATGCCGAAGGACAACATCGAACGCGCCATCAAGAACGCAATGGGTAAGGACCAGAGCGATTACAAGAGCGTGACTTATGAAGGATATGGTCCTCACGGCGTCGCTATCTTCGTTGATACCCTTACCGACAACACGACTCGCACCGTTGCCGACGTTCGCAGCGTTTTCAATAAGTTCAGCGGCAACATGGGTACGACCGGTTCTCTTTCCTTCCTGTTCGACCACAAGTGCGTCTTCACCTTCAAGAAGAAGGACGGAATGGATATGGACGACTTCATCCTGGATATGATTGACTGCGGCGTGGAGGAAGAGTACGACGAGGAGTACGACGAGGAGAAGGACGTAACCACCATCACCATCTACGGCGAGCCAACCAGCTTCAACGCCATCCAGAAGAAACTTGAAGCAGACGGCTTTGAGGAAGTCGGTGGTGAGTTCACCTACATCCCCAACGACACAAAGGACGTGACTCCCGAACAGCGTGAGACCATCAATAAGATGGTGGAGAAGCTCGAGGAGTATGACGATGTCCAGACCGTCTACACCAACATGAAGCCTGAGGAAGAATAGTCAGACTCAATTAGAACTCGTCGTTTTGAGAAGCGCTTTGTAAGTCGGCAAAGGAGTCATTGGTACCTATGGCGTTCGCTATGCGTTCGCTTTCTGCCATCTCCTCTGCCGTCATTTTTGGTGAAACGAAGCGTCCGCCCATATCGCTATCCTGTGAATTAGGCAGGGGAATGGAAGATTCGAGGTCGGAGAAACGTGCGAATTCGCTGCGGAATGCCAGTTTGATGTCTCCCACGGAACCATTACGGTGCTTGGCTATGATGAACATTGCTTTGCCGTGCCAATCATAGCCTTTTTCATCCACATACAGTTTGTAGTATTCTGGGCGGTGGATGAAGCAAACAATGTCGGCATCCTGCTCTATGGCACCAGACTCACGCAGGTCACTCAACTGCGGACGCTTGCCCTCGATGCCTTCTCGACTCTCCACACCACGGTTCAGCTGACTTAGTGCAATGACGGGAATGTTAAGCTCCTTGGCAAGACCCTTCAGGGCCCGGCTGACCGTGCTTACCTCTTCCTGACGGTTATTGATATTCAGACCGCTGGCATGCATCAGTTGCAGGTAGTCAATCATGATGGCCTTTACACCATACTCACGTACAAGGCGCCGTGCCTTTGTCTGGAGTTCAAATACACTAAGTGAGGGCGTATCATCGATGTATATAGGCGCATTATAGAGCTGTCGCACACGTTTGTCGAGCTGTCCCCATTCGTATGGTGCCAACTGTCCGCTGCGAAGTTTTTCGCCACTCAGTTCGCTAACGTTAATCATGAGACGTTGCACGAGCTGTTGGTTGCTCATTTCCAGACTGAACATAGCACATGGAATCTTATAATCAACCGCCATACGCTTCATCATAGAGAGCACGAAAGCCGTCTTACCCATTGAAGGACGGGCTGCAATGATGATGAGGTCGCTGTTCTGCCAACCGTTTGTAACCTTGTCGAGTTCACGGAAACCGGAAGTAAGACCACTGAGGCCGCCCTCTTTGGCCTGTGCTTTCTGGATGAGCTCATAAACCTGACTGATGACAGGGTCAATCTGTGTGAAGTCCTTCTTCATGTTCTTCTGCGAGATGGAGAAGAGCATGCTTTCAGCTTCCTGCATCAAGTCCGCCACATCAACGGTGGCATCGAAGGCTTTCGTCTGTACCAGACTGGCAAAGGTGATGAGCTGCCGTTGCAAGGATTTCTGGGCAATAACCTTTGCGTGGTATTCGATATGGGCAGAGCTGGCAACCTGAGCGTTGATTTGCATCAGATAGACCTCACCGCCTGCAGCTTCCAGATTGTCTGTGCGCTCAAGCTGCTCGATGACAGTCATGATGTCAACAGGTTTCTGCTCGGCATTGAGCGTTTGGATTGCCTGATAGATAAGCTGGTGGCGATGGTCGTAGAAGCTCTCTGGTCGTAGCAGCTCTGCCACCAAACCGTATGAGTCCTGTTCTACCATGAGTGCACCCAGTACCGCCACCTCCATATCGAGGCTCTGGGGCTGCTTGTGTCCATATTGGTCAACCTGAGGCACTTCCACAATCTTTGTCGTGCCAGAGCGCCTTCTTCCTGTTGTTTCTGCCATATCTTTGTTTTCTTAATTACGATGCAAAGATACAAATAAATATGAAAAATGAAAAATGAAGAATGAAGAATTTCTTTTTATTTCCGAGGACAATGTTAAAGTTATTAATAAACACAATCCCCGAGGACGTGATTTGTGCCTCGGGGATTGCTTAAAGAGAATTGGGTTAGATGTTATTCTTCGCCCCAAATATTCCAATCGTCTTCTTTGGTCAGAGCCTGACCTCCGTCAACAGTTGTACCACTAATAATCGGCAGGCTCTCTGCCAGCATCTGTGCTGCCTGAGCCTCTTCAACCTGCAAGGCAGGAATCAAATATGTCATCTTCATAGCTTAGTCAAATTATGAATTAATAATTAAGTAAGAAGAATTAATAAAGCACTTTCTTGCCGTTGACAATATTGATGCCCTTCTGCATCTTGTTGATGCGCTGACCAGCGAGGTTGTAGATAACGGTTCCTTCAACAGCCTTTTCTACGTTAGCAATGCCAGTTGCATCGTCAACTGCAAAGAAGAAGGCCTTCACGCCAGTAGCATTCTCCAAATAAGCCTTGCCAGCCTTGATAGTGCCAGTTGCCTTGTAGAAGCCAACTTCTTCGCCTTCGGGCTGAGCGAGAACGTACTTACCATCAGCAGCGATATCCTCCTTAGCACCCTTCAGGACGTTACCTGCGATATTGTCACCACCAGCACTTGCAGCGCTGTAGTAAACAACCATGCTCTTGATACGAATCTGGGTGTTGGTTGTGTAAGCGTTGATGAGCGTCAGAGTTGTTGCTTCACCTTCCCAAGTGTTGGTCGTTGCATCATAGTTACCTGTGCTGAATGCAGGTGTAACGTCGGAAGTATATGTAAACACAACCTTTGTGATTGTTGCACCACCTGCATAGATGTCCATGGTATTGCCCTTATAGATGCGAGCAGAACCACCACCAGAAGTGTAGAATGCTGGAGGATTGGCACCTTCGGCTTTATCAAAAGTAAGATCAATATTATCCACAGTAAGTGTAGCCTGTGTGAGGTCATACGCATTCTCAAGGCCGAGATTGTTGAAGACAATGCTTACGCTCTCCGTAGCAGAAGCAGCAGGTTGGAAGCCATAGACGCCAGCGTTGCCCCTCAGGATTACAGGCTCCCAAGCGGGAACTGTGCCCTCTACTGCGTTGAGCTTCAGCCAGCTCTTCTCGAATTCGCCTGTGAATACCTCAACGCCAGCAGGAATTGCCACAGCGGGTTCAATGTACATGGTTGCATAACCTGCTTCGGTAATCTGCTTCATTACAGCGTGAGTCTGGTCGAATACAGGATGTGTATCCTCACCGACGTTCTGACGGAATGCGATGGTCTCCAGCTTAGCGCAGAGTAAACCGCTTGCAACTTCCTCTTCAGCAAAGAGGTTGGTCTTGTTTGCACCAGTCTTGTTGTTCTGAGTGCCTACACCTTCAATCTCGTAGCAGTTGACGCAAGCAGCGCTACCGCGAGTGAAGGAGTCTTCTTCGCCGTACTTGCCAACCAGTCCAGCTGTGCTCCAGCAATTCTTGACAACAGAAGAAGCATTAGACCAAGAGCAGATAACGGCAGACTCACGAGCACCAGTGATATCACCAGTCACGTAGCAATTAGTGATGTGCAGAGTTGCAGAACCGCCCATATCAACACCAATGATACCTGATGTGTTCTGAGCAGCACCTGTCACAGGACCTTCGTTACCCAGATTGCTGAGGTAAACGTCACCGCCACCATTGGTACCACCTACGATACCGCAGAATGCATTACCGCTGATAGAGCAGCTATTGTCGAGAACGAAGTTCTTGATAACGGCACCGCCACCGATAGCACCAAACAGACCGCTATAGTCGCCACCAGTGTATGTGAAGTTCTTGAATACGTGTCCCTGACCGTCGAACTCGCCAACGAAGAGGCTGGCTTGTGAGCCAATAGGAATGAACTTGGTCATATTGCCGTCCATATTAATGTCGGCAGTCAGACGTGCCTTGATATTAGGATACTTGGCTACATAGTTGCTGAACCATGCGAGTTGTTTGCCATTGCTGATTTCGTACCAGCCATCGACAGGAGTCAGGTAATCTTCCTGGAGCGTACCGCAGACAGTACACCAACCATCCACATTCGTGTGGTCAGGAATGTTGGCACCGGCTTCAGAATTGGAGTATGTTATGTCATCACCCAGGGGCACACCGTCGCAACGATATTCGGCAGCAACACAGTAAACAAGACCACCTTCCTTCTTGATAGGCATAGGCTCTATGTCTGTGCCAATCACCTGATAGAAGCGGTCAAGACCACTTTGGTTGCCGTTCAGCAAGAATGCGAGCTCACCATTAGCAATACCTTCAATATTCGTGTAGTGGATGTACTTGTCGTGGTCAGAAACGGAATTACCTTCGATGGGATTAACAACATATACATTCTCAGTGACTACATTGCCTGGGTTACGGGCGATGTTCTGGGAGTTCTCCGTGTCGTTATCCAAAGTTTGGTTGCCGGCTCCGTTGATGACACCGAGGATAGCACAGTTAGTGTAGTAGGTCTTCGCATGTGACCAACCAGCGAAACCGCCGATGCGTGCACATCTTGCCTCAGCTGCTGCACCTGGCAGATCGATTGTGCCTGCAAAGATACAGTTTTCAACATGCTTTTCTGTACGTACCATGCCGAAGAAGCCACCAGCGGTGTTGTCACCTACATGGGTAGAAGTGAAGTGAATGTCAGAATAGACGTTACGAACCAATCTTTCGTAGCTATCATTGGAGATAGAGCCCCAGTACTGTCCGCTTGTTTCAATTTTACCGTGCAGGATGAGGTTCTCGACAGAGCCATAGTGACGGATTGGGAAGAGAGCGGCATTGTTGCCCATCTCGGTCATCTCGATGGTGAGTGCGTGACCTTGACCGTCGAAGTCACCTTCAGTCCAGTCGCTGGCGTTGAAGATAAATTTGCCAGGGTCAGCAACATAAGTGATGTCGTCCGTCATCTTCATGTGAAGTTTGAAACCATTAACGACACGGTTCATACCTTCTGCCTTATCAATGTCTTCCTTTGAACCCAGGAGAATGGAACGGCTCACCTTGTCGAACTTAGCTGGATCATCGGGATCGAATGTGCTGAAGTCGTACAGACCGCAAGTGGTGCAGAGACCATACTTGTCGAATGTATGAGCTGTAGTTATTGCATTGCTTGGTGTGTTGCTGTAGGTAAGTTCCTCTTCAGAGGTACCCTTACAGTCGGTAGCACCAGAAGCATAAACCTGGTTGTTAGCGTCGCCGAATGCAACAGGAACGGGGAAGGGATCAGTACCAATGGCCTGAACCCAGTTGATCTTGCTCTGGTCGGTGTTCAGCTGATAGCAAACCTTACCGTCAGCGAGGTCAGCGAGGGGAACAACGGTCACACCATTAGTGTTGGCGCTATTAACATCCCAGTTGACAGTTACAAAGTTGTTGTAGCACATAGGCCTGGGACGGGTGTTGTAGCTGTCTGCATTGTATGCTGCAAGGTCAACAATGCCAAGAGTATTGCCATCGTTACGGGCAAGGTTTCGGCTGTTACCGTTGGCTGTGTTGATGGTGCTACCGTCGCTGACAACAAGACAGTTTACGATGTTTGGTGCGGAGTCTGCCCAACCGATGACACCGCCGCAGTTCTCAGTGCCTTCACCTAACATGGTAACCTTTACCAGACAGTCCTCGATGATGGAACCGTTTGTACAAGTACCTGCCAAACCACCGTGAGTAGCATCACCTGTCAGGTTGCTGACGATAGTAACGTCAGCATAGCAGCCGCGGACAGTACCACGAACGCGTCCAACGATACCTGCAGCGAACTTGCCGGTAGAGGTAATGGTACCAGTAACCTTTAGGTTCTCGACAACGGCACGCCAACCGACATAGCGGAAGACAGCTGTGTAGTTCTCTGTCGAGTTCATGTCGATAGTGATGGTGTGACCCTGACCGTCGAAAGTACCTTGATAGGCACCAGCACCGTCATTAGTACCAACCATGGTAACACCTGCACTCAGGTCAATGTCGGCAGTCAGCACAGCATTAGCTGTGAAATTACCTTCATTCACGAGTGTAGCAAAGGCATTGAAGTCCTCTGCAGTACCAATCTGATAGACACCATCCACTTCGGAGAGTGCCCATGCAGCTGTGGAGACAACGCTCAGCAGCGCGGTCATACACAGATTCAGTAGATTTTTTCTCATAAAAAGATTAATTAGGTTAATAAAAAGGGTTAATTATCTGTTGGTTTTACATAGTTTTGTATCACAAAATTATTTTTTTTTTCGTTTCCTTCAAAATTTTTTAACACATTTCTTTGTTAAGAACGCCTTTCTGGGCAAAAAAGTATTTTAGACACACTTATTTTGAAAATATAGTCATAATGGAGTTTCATACTCCTCCCTTAAATAGTCTTTAAAATGTAGCAATCCCCAAGGACGCGATTTGCACCTCGGGGATTGCTTAAAGAGAGTGGGGTCAGAGGTTATTCTTCGCCCCAGATATTCCAGTCGTCTTCTTTGGTCAGAGCCTGACCTCCGTCAACAGTTGTACCACTAATAATCGGCAGGCTCTCTGCCAGCATCTGTGCTGCCTGAGCCTCTTCAACCTGCAAGGCAGGAATCAAATATGTCTTCTTCATAGCTTGGTCAAATTATGAGTTAATTATTAAGTTAGAAGATTTAATACAGCACTTTCTTGCCGTTGACAATATTGATGCCCTTCTGAGCCTTGTTCAGGCGCTGACCAGCAACGTTGTAGATAGTTCCCTCGTTTTCGGAGAGGGCTGGAGTGAGGCTAATACCAGTAGCATCGTCAACAAAGGGATAGAAGGCCTTGACTTCTGAACCGGTAATAATCAAGTAGCCCTTGCCTGCGGGAATCTTGGTGTCGGGAGTTGCCTTAGCGAAACCTGTACCCTCGTCTTGCTTAGCCAGGATGTACTGTGTGCCGTCGGCAGTTACCTCATCGGTAGCAGCAATCAGGTCGTTGCCAGTACCAAGTTCAGCAGTAAAGGCAGATGCATTCACGGTGTATGTACCTTCTGCAGCCTTCAGTACGACAGCCTCACCAACTGGGATGGCCGTTACGGGCTCCAGATGAACATAACCCTCAGCAACATTGGTCTGAGCGGCGAATGCCTCTACACCTTCTGGAATAGTCTTGACGTTGCCAGGAGCAACGAAGGTAGCATAGCCAGCATCGGTAATTGTAACCTCTACAGGATTGCCCTTATAGTAGAGACGCCAGTTGTCGGTAACAATCCAGTCACCACCCTTCAGGTCGTCACCACCATTGCGGTAAACACCAATCTTCAGCTTGCCGTCAGCACCAACCACTGCATCAATGGTATTAACGTATGTGCCAACCTGGAAGAACTTGGCTGCGTCATAGCAACCGTCAGGAATTACGATACCGCTTGCACCGCCACGTCCGTAGCCGGGCATGTTGCCGCTACCGTCAACGATGTTAACCAAAGGTACGCAGTTCTCTTCTGTGCCTGCGAACAGGTAAGCCAGATTGCGAACATTGCCCTCATCAGCACTTTCGAAGTTACCGTCGCGATAGTAACCGTTCATAGATACGGTATAATTACCAGCGGGCAGGCCTTCTACTTCCTGGCTCAGATATACGTAGCCAACATCCTTGGTGTTCCACATTTCGAACATGTAGTCACCGCCAGCGCTGTTGCCCTTCCAGTTCCAGATGCCACCAGCATTGCGATCCCACTTGGAGTCGTTGAGGTTGTCATTTGCTGCGCCCTTGTCGTCACCGTCGAAGTCGTTCTGAGAGAAAGTGGCCTGATGAATCAGATGACCGAGGTCAACAGGATTGGTTTCTGTTGCCTTTTCTGCAAGAGCCTCAAACTCTTCGGGAGTAACGAGGATCCACTTGTTGAACTCGCTGTCAGCACCAGCCTTATCGGTATCAACCTGCAGACGATCATCATCGGTCATGCCGAGATAGATGTTAGCACCGCTGTTCTGGCTGTTAATGATATGGTATGTGCCATCTGCCAGAGCCTCGAATTCCCAAGCCCAGCCTTCATCGGTTGTGTTCCAATCACCGCAGTCAACGTAACCATTGTGACCGAGACCGTCATTTCTGCCACGAAGACCGTTAGGCAGGTTGGTCTGGATGGTGTAGCGGTTTGCGCCAGAAGAGTTAGTATGCAGGACGCACTTTGCACCCATGTGGTTCAGAGAAGCGTGTGTACCCCAGTCGTTACCACCTGCCAGGAACATCTTAGCACCAACGTTGAAGATGTAAGCAGTAAGGCCGTCGGCAGGAGCAGTACCAGTGAAGTTCTCGGTACGAGCGTCGGCAGCGAGGCGGCGAACCTTGCGCAGTTGAGCGAGGCCCTTGGCAAAGCCTTTACGATAGTTGATATTACTTGCATAGTTGATTTCATCAGCGCCAATGCCCTGAGCTTCCATGATAGCGATGGTAGCATCAATGGCTCTCTTTTCAGCGTCCCAGATGAAGGCATCAACAGGAGCGCCAGCAGTGTAGAGACCACCGTCAGCATAGCGGCCACCCCAGTTCTGGTGAACGTGGAAAGCGAAAACGTTGACGCTGCCGTCAGTCTTGATGAGCGCCTTCTGAGTGTCGGTGAGACGAACAACCTCGTCCTCATACCAACCGTCGGTCTCAGACCAGATGAGTTCGCCATTGATGTAGTACTCGCAAGGAGCGTCATCGTGAGGAGCAGGCATGTAGATGGTAGAAGGAATCTCGCCCTCAACAGTGAAGAAGCGGACAGCATAAACGTCAGCAGGTTTTCCGTTACCGAATTCGGGGAGATCCTGGCCGTAGTTCCATGCAGAAACATTGTAACCAGTCTCATACCAAGCCTTACCATCCTGTTCAGCAGGAGTGCCAGCAATTACATTGTAGTTGGGGTTGCTCTCGCTCCAGTCGCCAAACTCGTAGTCAGCCTGAGCCACGAAAGTGTAAGCTTTGTAAGAACCGCCATACTTAATAGAAGGCAGGATGCAGTCGTCAGAGCCGTTGCTGCCCTCAGTCTCGATGTTAGCATAAGTATCGCCAAATGCGACAACCTTCTTGCCAGAGAAGTTAGGATAAGCATCTTCTCCCAGGTTCTGGCCGAACGTGCCACCCAGCTTAACGCAGAGTTCACCGCTAGCCACCTGAGCGTCAGAAGCAGAGAGGTTGTAAGTGTTGACGAGTTTGCCGCCACCGCGAACGAAGCCATCGCCATCACCATTAACGACAACACCGATGTTGTAGGTGTTCTCGATGGTCGTCTTGTCACCACCGGTCCAACCCGTGATAGCACCGCTTTCGCGGCCAGAGGTAACGTTACCAACGTTGTAGCAGTTCGTGATGCGGAAGTGAGCAGCACCGCCCATGTTCACGCCAATGATGCCAGCGCCGTTAGCGTTAGCAGCGTTGATGACAGCCTCGTTACCGCAGTTGATGATGTTGAGAGTCTTGCCGTCCACGCTACCGCTAGAACCGCCCACGATACCAGCCACGTAGCTGTTACCGGAAATAGAGCCCTTGACAATCACGTTCTTGATGGTAGCACCGTCAGTGGCAACACCGAAGAGGCCCTGATAGTTCAGAGCAGAGTTCTGCAGGTCAAGCGTCACAGCGTGACCCTGTCCGTCGAATGTACCGACGAATACGTTTTCCGAATTACCAGCGGGAACGTACTTAGCAGTAGTCAGGTCAGCGTCAGCATTGAGAACAGCCCAAGCGTCAGGATGTCCAGCATTGACAAACTGAGCCCACCACAGGAGGTTACCAGCGTTGTTGAGCTGGAACACACCGTCAACAGCTTCAGCCTCCTGGCCGGCAGCGAAACAACCCGTGCAAATGCCGTTAGCGCCAAAGACGTGGTCGTCCACGATAGAAGCATCTTCGTTGCTCAGCACGATATCACCACCCTTGGAAGTAACACCGTCGCAGTAGAAAGAGCCGTTGGCATAGAGCTTAGAGCTAGAAGAGAGAGGCGTAGGCATAGCGTCAACCCCCAGTGTCTGGAACCAATCCTCAGAACCGGAAACGTTGCCATTCAGCTTGTAAGTCATCTCGCCAGATGCCAGGGAAGCATCGGTAGCATCCAACTTATAGGAATTGATGACGCTGGGGTTGTTGCGTCCGAAGTCAGCACCGCCAGCCCAGTTGATGTCAGCAACAACGAGGCAGTTCTTGATGGTGGTGCTTGCACCACTGTTGGCCCAAGAAACGATACCGCCATTGCCATCGCGTGCGGGTGCAGATATCTTGCCGTAGAAGGCACAGTTCTCGATAGAAGAAGCGTCGTAGGTCACAGCAGCGAAACCAGCGATAGTACCGTCGCCGCTCTGAGCGTCAACGAGTTCAGCAGCACTGATACAGTTGTAGATTTTAGAGCCGTCGCCCTTCAGCAGACCGCAGAAGCCACCAAGCTGGTTCTTGTTGGTAGCGGTAATCTTACCGTCAACCTTCAGATGATGAACCTTACCGATGATTGTGCCGAAGAATCCGAGACGAGTGCTGTAAGCCTCCAGGTCAACAGTGACCGTATGGTTCTGGCCGTCGAACTCACCGCGGAAGGGGAACTTTTCGGTAACACCGATGGCAGCCATGCTACCGTTCTTGTTAGCCGTGTAGTCGATGTCGGCAGTCAGTTTCACCTTGTAGCTCTCGTTGTCCACATTGTTGCGACACATGAAAGCGAATGTATTCAGGTCCTCAGCAGTTCCGATGCTGATAACACCATCAACTGGAGTCAGCAGAGCCGGAGTGGCAGGAGCCCAAGAAAGCGTACCTTCATTCTGGTTAAGAGTGATGGTGTAGTACTGCCAGTTCTCATTAGAAGGGTTCCACTTCCAGTCGTTGCCGCTGGTTGTGTAGGTGTCAACACCAGAATCAGCGATAGCGAAGTTCTCGCTAGAGGGATGATAACCGTCCCAACCCCCGAAAGAGTTGACAATCTTGAAGCCCTCGCCGCCATGTTTCAGGAGACCTGTCCATTCATAGACACCAGAGCTGGTTTCAGTCATTCTTGTTACCTGACGCATGTTGCCATCGCCTTCCCAACCAATGGGAGTACCGTCACCAACAAGATACAACTCATCTGCATTGACGCTGATAACAGCCGCCAAAGCAATAACCAAAGTAAAAAACTTTTTCATTGTTGTTTTGGATAAATTAAGTTAATAAAAAAAGTTATTTAGAGTAATTAATATTTTGCACGGCAAAGATACACAATTATTTATAATATTTGCTACATTTTGCAGGAGAAAAACATATTATTTGCAAATTTATGCAGAAAAAGGCTCCGATCGTCGCCCTAACATCGCCTTACTTTCGCCTTACCTACCATTTTTGTTTGCAGTTCGCATTTATTCCCAATACAAATATAGGTGTGCCAATGCATTTTGACACACCCAAATATTCACTGAAAGTAGGGGAAGTTGACGGTCCCTCCTAAGGGGACCTTATTCCATTACATCTTTAGTGCCGCCAGTCGTCTGGAAGAAAGTGACTTGCGTGGTGGTTTTCTTGTCGAAGAGAGCATTAGAGAGAATTTCCACGATGCCAAACTGCGCCATCGGAGTCTCCATGTTGACAAACTCCTGACCTTTGTAGGAGATGTTTATCTTGGCCCGGGCCGGTACATTGTAGTAAACCCCATGCTCCATCTTCACCCGTTTCTTGGCAATGTCCTCAGACGTGACAGCTGCAGGGATGGTCTCCATCACCTTGACGGAAGCATAGACAGGTTCGCCAGCCAAGTTGTCGGCATCCAGAACGCCGAGTTTCTGCGAGAAACGGAAGAGGATATCGCGGTCAGTTTCCTGCTGGGGGTCATAGAAGAGGGAGATTACTTCTGTATCTGTCTGTGATGTACCGCTGAAAAGCGATTCCAGGACGGAAGCCTGTTTGTCGAGTTGTTCGAGCATGAGTTTGAGCTGTGCGCCGTCCTTTGGCGTGTTGTCAGCTTCGCCACGAACAAGCGCGTTTTTGCTCTCGCGTATGTCATAGATTTCCTGTGCACAAAGTTCTGCCATCTTTGCAGTACTGCCGGCTGCAAGTATCTCCTGCGTCATATAGTTGCGAGGATTCTCGGGTGCTGCACCTTTCTCGGGTTTGGGGAGGTCTGACAGGAATGATTCGTCGGCATCGGTGTTGATGCTCAGCAGGAGACCATCACGGCTGAGGCCGACCAGCGGAGCCACAGTCTTGCTCTTTAGCTTGATGCTATAGGCCTTGTTCTTGTCGGGCTTCCCATAGGGTTCCAGAGTGATGCTCTTGAGGGTCCATTGTACGCTCTCTTCTGTCGGAACATTCTGCAGGCGCAGGTATCGGTCGGCATATTTATAGAAGTCGCCAGGCTTGATGGTCGTCTTCTCTGCTATAACGGTGACGCGGAATGCCGTACGCGGCAGGTAGTAGGTGACACCTTCAAGTGTGCTGCCAGGCACGAATGGTTCAACCTCTGTCTGGGCAGACGCTGTAAGCGAAATAGATAATAGACAATAGACAACAGATAATATGAAAGATGCCTTCTTCATTTATTCTTAATTTTTAAACTTTTAAACTCTTAAACGTTTTAACTTTATTTATGTCTGTTTGCCCGTTGGCGGCGGATGTCAGCCTTCTTCTTTGCTGCACCGCTACCATGAGCACCTGTGATATACTGTTTCTTCTTTGCCTTTGTCTTGACCTTAGGCTCATCTTTCTTCGGTCCGCTTTTAGCACCGCTTCGAAAGGTGATTCCTCCCAGGATAACAGCATCGATATCGTCTCCTCCGAACAGACCCCCTCTAGCTCCCCCGTGAGGGGGAGGATCTGGGAGTGATGGATTTGTATTATTCTTTTTCATTGACTTGTCCTTTTATTATATCTATGACATTGTTTATCTGCGAGATAACTTCATCATTGGTGAAACGAATTACTTTAAAGCCAAAAGACTCAAGACGCTTTGTGCGATTTTCGTCATTTTGTTGTTGTTCATATTCAGAATGATAGGCGCCATCAACTTCAATAATTAGATTATACTCCAAGGAAACGAAATCTACAATGTAGTCAGAAATTATATATTGTCTGAAAAATTTAGTTTTCAACTTTTTTCCTTTAAGATATTCCCATAGAAGTGCTTCCGCATCTGTGGGATATTTCCTGTTCTCACGAGCCCAATCCTTTAATAAGGAATATCTGTCGCTTGCAGCCCATCTTAGTTCATCAATCATTGTTTTCAACTGTTCTCCCCTCCATTACGGGAGGGGTTGGGGGTGGGTCTTTTAATGATGGAACAATCTAACGCCTGTGAATGCCATTGCGATGCCGTACTTGTCGCAAGTCATGATGACGTGGTCGTCGCGGACGCTGCCACCGGCCTGTGCAATGTATTCCACGCCGCTCTTGTGGGCACGCTCCACATTGTCGCCAAATGGGAAGAAGGCATCGCTGCCAAGGCTGACACCAGTATTCTTGGCTATCCAGGCCTGTTTCTCCTCTCGGCTGAGGGGCTCTGGCTTTTCTGTAAAGAACTTCTGCCATTCGCCCTCGGCAAGTACATCCATATAGTCGTCGCTGATATAGACGTCAATGGTGTTGTCTCGGTCGGCACGGCGAATGCCAGGAATGAAGGGCAATGCCATTACCTTGGGGTTCTGACGGAGCCACCAGATGTCGGCCTTGTTGCCTGCCAGTCGCGTGCAATGGATGCGGCTCTGCTGACCAGCGCCAATGCCGATTGCCTGACCGTCCTTGACGTAGCAGACGCTGTTGCTCTGCGTATATTTGAGGGTAATTAGGGCAATGATGAGGTCACGTCTGGCAGCTTCGGAGAAGTGCTTGTTGACGGTCGGGATGTTCTCGAAGAGTGCTGGGTCGTCCAGCTTCACTTCGTTTCGTCCTTGCTCAAAGGTGACACCATACACCTGCTTGCGCTCAATCGGAGCAGGCGTATAGTTGGGGTCAATCTGGATGATATTGTAGGTTCCTTTACGTTTCTCACGAAGAATCTGCAGGGCTTCCTCTGTGTATCCAGGCGCAATGATACCGTCACTCACTTCGCGCTTGATGATGAGGGCTGTAGCTTCGTCGCATGTGTCACTCAGGGCAATAAAGTCTCCGTAGCTGCTCATGCGGTCGGCACCTCTGGCACGTGCATAGGCGCAGGCAATGGGGCTGAGGGGCACTTTGATATCATCCACGAAATAGATACGGGCCAAGGTCTCACTCAGAGGCAGACCGACTGCGGCTCCTGCAGGAGAGACGTGCTTGAAGCTTGCTGCAGCAGGCAGACCTGTGGCAGACTTGAGCTCCTTGACCAACTGCCAACTGTTCAGTGCATCAAGGAAATTAATGTAGCCAGGACGGCCGCCGAGTACCTCGATAGGAAGTTCTCCCTCTTCCATGAAGATACGCGATGGTTTCTGATTGGGGTTACAGCCGTATTTGAGCTGCAGTTCTTGTTGTGCCATATTATCTTCTTTTTGCGCTGCAAAGGTACAACAAAAAAGTGAAAAGTGAAAAAGTGAAAAGTGAAAAATTGCAGGAAGGTACGACTTTTAACTAAAAAATGAAAGTTATTAAGTCTATGCTTCAGAAGCGGAAATAGAGGAAAGGCTGGATGTCGCTTGAGTGCAGTTCAATGACAATCTGCACGACAAGCATGAAGGTAAGCAACTTCATAATCCAGGGCCAATAGATGAATTTGGCTTCTGCATGCCTGTAAAGCCTTTCTCCAACAAATAGAGACAACATACTGGATGCAAGCAGAATACACCATGTTGTTCGCGCCATAAAGAATGGTTCGGCGTAACTGAAGTCCATGCGTGTAAAAATGGCCGAAAAGAGTTGCTGTGCCGTTTGGAGGTCTGGCGAACGGAAGATGGTCCAACTGAGTGTTACGAAACAGAATGTCAGCAATCGGGAAATGGAAATCGTCAGGCAGTTGTCGCGAATCTTGCGAAGTATGGGCTGGCAGATTTTATGGATGGCGAGCCCGATGCCGTGCAAAGCTCCCCAAATGAGGAACATCAGGGTACTGCCGTGCCAGATACCGGCAGCCAGCATCGTGATAAATAAACTGAGACAAGTGCGCAGAATCCCGTGTCGATTGCCTCCGAGAGGGATATAGAGATAGTCGCGAAACCAGGTCGAGAGCGAGATGTGCCATCTGTGCCAGAAATCCGTGAGATTACGGCTGCGATAGGGGAAGGCAAAATTCTCACGAAGACGGATGCCAAGCATGGCTGCGATACCGATGCTGATGTCGCTGTAACCGCTGAAGTCCAAGTAGATTTGCATAGTGAAGCCAAGAAGTCCCATCAGGCATTCGAAGCCGGAGAAAGCATCTGGCGTAGAGAAAATCCAATCGTTGTACTGGGCAATATAATCGGCGATAACTGCTTTCTTGATGATGCCCAGAATGATGAGCCAAAGCCCTAAGTATAGGAGACGTTCGCTGACAGGATTCTCCCGCCTGATTTGTGGAAAGAAGGTTTTGGCTCGGGTGATGGGACCAGCCAATAATAGAGGGAAGAAGGAGAGATAGAAAAGGTATTCCAGGAAGGTGACCTTTAGGTTGAAGTCGCGTCGATATATATCTACCGAATAGCTGATGGCCTGAAAGGTATAGAAGGAAATGCCGATGGGTAATGCTATGCTCGGAAGAGAGAAATTGGTGGTAAGCATTTGGTCCATCAGTTCCGAAAGGGGATGTCCGTATTTGAAGAAGAGAATCGGTAGCAAATCAAGCGTGACAATAAAGAAGAGCATGAATCTTCGCCAACCTCCCCTCATTTCGGACATCCATTCCGTCAGCATCCATGAGACAAGGGCTGTAGCAGGTAGCAACAGCATGAGCCATTGGTTGCTCAGGTAAAAGAAGCCGAGGCTGGCGAGTATGACATAGAGCTGGAGCAGTTCATGCTTCGTTCTCCGCAGTAATGCGAAGAAGAAAAGGAAGGTGATGAAGGATGCCCAGAACTGTATTGTCGTGAAAACCATCTTCTTTATTTACTATTTGACGATTTACTATTTACGATTTCTAGGTTAAGGAGTCCTTATCGGTTGCAGGGCGTATGTCTTGTAGATATGCTTCCTGCCGTCTGTCGGTATGTTCATGCGGATGGGATGCGCAGTAGCGGGACTCGCCATCCATACTGCAATCGTGTCCATCCAAAGGCTTGCCGCATGGAAGGTCGGGTGCATACGGTCGCTTCCACGTTGTAACGTAAGGCCTCGGCTGTCGAAGTAGTGATCCTCACCGACAATTCGCTTCGTCAAGTCATTAATGCCTGTGTCTTGTCGCCAGGCAGGTACGCCAATCCAGACATAAGGAGTATTGCCCAGTTCCTTGAGTATCTGGCGAATGCAGGCCTCCCGTCCGGCAGCATTTTTGATGAACTGTTCGTTGGATCCCAGGCTTATCATGACAAATGTGGGCTTAACCTTATTAATAAAATAATGTAGTGTGTCGGTCTGAGCCCATATCTCGGTTGTAGAACTGTACCAAACGACGTTCGTCATTTTATGTCCGTTGGCGAAAGCATAGCAGTTCATGCGGCGCAGCAATCCCTCTACCATCGAATCGCCAAAGAATAGGATGCGATGGGATGTGGTGTCGGGAAGCGCCCCTTCCACCTCTTCCTGAGGAGGAAGGCTATCTTTGCTGATTTCTTTTAGTGGTAAAGTCTCAATTGCAGAACTCTTTTCCTTCTCGGGGGAGGGGAAGGGGATGGATGCTTTACTAAGCTTCCATCCAGGAGGTGGTATCTGTATAGGGCTGTAGGCATAGAAGATAACAAATGCCAACGGGAGCAGCAGTATCGCTATGACTTTCAAGTAAGCCCTCATGTCTCTTGCCCTTTGCTCCTTATTCCCTTACTGGGATATATTCATGCGTACAATCTTCTGCTCCTGGTTGATTAGGGCATTGACGCGGTAGGTGTTGGATGTCGGTTGGTTCGTATCGCTTCGACTGATGGTCTCTTGCACACTGACCTCCACAGCGAAGCCCACATTGCCGTCAGGGAGCGTCTCTTTGCGGACATTCATTTGCTGCTCGATGAGGTAGTGGAGACCGATGACGTCTTGTGCCATCTTTTCGCGGGCATACTGGACGATTGTCTCTGCATCGGCATTCTGCTTGCCGCAGAAAGTAAACATTGTGTCGGGAATTGCCTGATGAGCTGCTTCGACATCTTGTTTTGCGATAGCCTTGGAAAAGAATGCCTCGAGAGTACCACGTATCATTGCTCGTTCGGCTGGAGTAACTTTCGCGAGTAGCAGAGCGTTCTTCCTCTCTGCGGCCTCACTGACGTAACGACCTGAAGGATGCTGGTGCAAGTAGTTTGTGATGGCTTCTTCATTTCCAGTCTTTAGTGCATCTTGCCAGTCGATAGAGTCGAGCATATCTTCACAGATGCGCTGACGGAGTGAACCGGGATGGTCCTGCATGAAACGGGAAACATTGGCGCGACTGATGTTTTTCTGCAGCTGTTTCCATTCCTCTGCTTCTTTCTGAAGCACCTGCATTCGCTCATTTATTTCATCGTAGTACGCACTTTCAGGATAGTCGATGAGGAATTGCTGGTAGAACTCCGGATTGGTGACATCCCGCAGTCGCTCATAGTCTGCCTGCTCCTTCAGTTGCTTCTGTTGTTTGTCGTAGTAATAATAGCCAGTGCAAAGAAGACCGAGGCAGAGAATAGCCAACAGCCAACCTACCCAATGACAGGTTTTCTTTTTAGGCTGCTCTGTTCTTCCACCTTTGGTGGAACTGGGTGTGGGCTGTTGCTGCATTTGAGGCTGTTCTTCCTCCAACTCTGCTCCGCACTCCGGACACTTGTCTTGAGTGATGAGACAGTAGCTGCCACACTTCTGGCATTTACGCAGATGACCGGAGATTTTGATGCCGCAATGTGGGCAAGTGCCAGTCATCGTGGAAACTTGTTCACGGCATTCGGGACATTTGATAATCATTGTCTTACCAGATTAAAAATGGCACAAAGGGACACTGGCTTTTTGTGGCCGTGCCCCTTTGCTTCTTGAATATGAAAAGTGAAACTATTCTTCAGTCTTCTCCTCTTCTACAGGAGCTTCTTCTACTGGAGCCTCCTCGGTTGCGGGAGCTTCTTCAACTACAGGAGCTTCTTCAACTGCGGGAGCTTCCTCAACTACGGGAGTTTCTTCCTTTGCCTTCTTGGCTTTCTTCTCGGCGGGAGCATCTTCCTGAGCAGGGGCAGTAGCGATTTCCTTCTCTGCTACAACGATGAAGGGAACCTGTGCAGTTACTTCCTTGTGGAGCTTGACAGCAGCAACATATTCACCAGCGGTCTTTACGTCCTTGACGACGATGACTTTGCGGTCGATGTTGAATCCGAGCTTCTGGAGTTCGTCTGCAATCTGCAGGCTGTTCACGCTGCCGTAGATGACACCTGTATTGCTCACCTTGGCTTTGATGGTCAGGCTTACAGCGTTCAGCTTCTCAGCGAGAGCTTCAGCATCAGCCTTAATCTTAGCAAGCTTAACGGCCTTCTGTTTGAGTTCCTCGGCGAGGACCTTCTTTGCACTATCACTGGCGATGACACCCTTGCCCTGAGGAATCAAGTAGTTGCGGCCATAGCCGGGCTTAACATTCACGATATCGTTCTTGTAACCGAGTCCGATTACGTCTTCTTTCAGTATAATTTCCATGTGTCTTCCTCCTTAATTTACTTCATCAAATCAGTTACGAAAGGCAGCAGGGCCAGGTGGCGGGCACGCTTAACGGCCTGAGCGACACGGCGCTGGTACTTGAGAGAAGTTCCGGTGATGCGGCGGGGCAGAATCTTGCCTTGCTCATTGAGGAACTTCTTCAGGAATTCGGGATCTTTGTAATCGATATACTTGATGCCGCTCTTCTTGAAACGGCAGTACTTCTTCTTCTTGACGTCGATAGCGGGAGCGGTCAAGTAGCGGATTTCTGATTGCTGTGCCATGTCTTATGCCTCCTGCTGTTTAGGTTGTTTGTTACTCCTTCTCTTGGCTGCATACTCGGCAGCGTACTTCTCCATCTTAACGGTGAGGTAGCGGAGCACTTTCTCGTCACGACGATAAGCAATCTCAAGAGTCTTAATAGTCTCGGGTGCTGCATTGAACTCAATGAGCACGTAGAATCCTGTTGTCTTCTTGTCGATGGGATAGGCGAACTTCTTCAGGCCCCAGTTCTCCTCGCTGATGATTTCTGCACCAGCTTTTGTGAGAACGCCCTTGAACTTTTCTACCGCTTCCTTCATCTGTTCATCAGACAAAACGGGAGTCAAAATGAAAACGGTTTCGTATTGGTTCATAATACGTTAATAAGTTAATAAATAATACATTTTTGCTAAAAGCGCGGCAAAGATACGGTTTTTTCCCCGAACAGCCAAACTTTTCACCGATTATTTTACTTTTTCGGATGAATTTCGTTCAATTGGAAGAACCGGCACGAAGCTCTCTCTGCCTCGTTGCTTGCATTATGGATGCATGATGTGCTGTCCGCTTACGTTGTACGAATTGTGATTTCCGTCTGAGATGATGATTCCTGTTGGCGTGAGGGTCTTGCGATAGCTTGCACCACTCTGAACTCCCGACTCTGAACTCTCAACTCTCTTGATGCCCGTCACGTCAGGGAGCAGTTTGAGGATTTGGTACTCCTCTTCGGTAATGGGGATAACGGTACCGTGTCGGGGCGTGAAGGCTCCCTGTGTAGCGGTGTTCTGACGGAAGGTGAACTGGAAAAGGTCTTGCGATGAGCAGAACTGGTAGTGTCCGTTCATGTAACAGTCGTACATGAGAATCCAGTCGTCGCTGTCAATGAGGCGGAAGATGCCGGCTCCCTCCACAGCTTCGGTGGTCTGTTGCAGGGTGCCTGAAGGTGCGCCCCATTGACTGCCTTCCTCTCCTTCAGGAGCGGTGAGGGTGGAGGCTGTGACCTGACAGATGCCGCCTGCGCCTTCGTTCTTGTAGAAGGCGTGGTATAGGCCGTCGTTCTCGTTATAGACGATGTCCATGTCGATGGTAGCGCCGCCGCGGTCGTAGAAGTAGATGGGCTCGCCCTCCAGGTCGGTGAAGTCCTCGTTGGCGTAGGCGTAGAAGACCTTGTCGTAGGTCACAACGCCATCGTTCGTCAGGATGGAGAAATAGACCATATACTTCCCTGCCACGGGGTCGTAGATAGTTTCAGGAGCCCAGACACGTGTGACGTTGGCAAAGTACGTACCAGCATAGCGTGTTGGGAAGTGTACGGTGCTGGTCTGCCAGTTGACGAGGTCTTCCGAGCGCATGAGCACCATGCCGCGGTTGCTGCTCCAGCCCAGTGCGCTACGCATGTCGGTGGCTACCATGTAGAAGAATCCGTCCTCGCCTCGCAGGATGTGCGGGTCGCGCAGTCCGCCCATGACGGTGATGTCATTAGCTGTTACGACAGGCTTACCCTCGTTGATGACGGTATAGTCGTAGCCGTTGTCGGAGAGGGCGTAGTAGATGTTCTCGTCGCTGTTGCTGGGGAATAAGGTAAAGAGGTAGTGGGAGTAGGGACTGTCTTTCTGATGCACATAGACGTCGAAGGTTTTGGTGGCGGTCTCGTCTCCGTTTGTCAGGGTAGCGATGAGGGTGACGTGTTGTCTGGTTTCCTCGGGGATGCCAACCACCTTACCCTCGTTGGAAAGCAGGTCGGGATTATCGGACTGCCAGGTGATGGTAGAGCCGTAAGTGCCCTTTGTGGGCAGGGTCACGCCCTCATAGAGGTTGTTGATGGAGCTGGGGAGGTTGAGTTCGTCGATATCGATGCTTATGAACTCCTTGTTGCTATATTGGTTCAGTTTCTGGGCATCCTCGGCAAGCTCTGCGAGCTGTTCGTCGTTGATTGCGGTGTCATAGATGCGGAAGTCGGCATAAAGTGCGTCCTTCAGGAAGGCATCACCGTCATAGCAGCTCTTGCCCAGATAGTTCATGATGAGTCGGTTCAGGTCAGTGGGATGGATTTTTATGTTGCCGTTCTGATTCTTTCTGACGCCGTTCACATAGAGCGAGCCCGTGTTCCCGTCCTGGATGTACGTGATATTGACCCATTCAGACTGTGCTATTGGGGTGGCGACACTCACGCCGCTTTCCCCGCTCCAGTTTGTGGGCGAGATGGCGTAGCGTGTGTCCTTGGCACTCAAGAAGAGATACCCTTGGCTGGAGCTTCTGGCAAAACACCAGATGAAGTTGCCTGCTTCTGCTACCGAAGTAGTTTTGGGCACGTAGAGGGTAGTGCTGATGGTAAATGTCTCGTCAAGCTTGCCTACAGCCTTGCCGAAGTCTTCTCCGAAGTCGAAGTAACCGTCCGTGGAGCCAAGGCTGAGCACTGGCATTGAGGCAAAGGTCGTCAGCTGAGCCCCGTTCTTGAGGCTTCCGACGAACTGTTGCTCTGCGTCGCCCAGGGTCGAGAAGTCGTAGATGATGGGGAACGTCACCTCTTCTTCAGCCTTTTGCGCCGGACGTGCGTCGTAGAGAGCCTTGACCTCCTCGGTGGTGAGGGCTTTCGAATAGATGCGGAAGTTGTCCATCATCGTGTTCGTCATGTAGGCATCGGCCTCGTAGGGCGAACGGCCTAACCAGCTTTGGGAGATGTTGGCAGCGAAATCGGAGGGATGAATCGAGGTGTTGCATGTGCCTCTCTGTTCGTTGTCCACATATATCGTACAGATATTTCCGCTCTGCACGACGGTAATCGTGTGCCACTCATCCTCACGGAGTCCCTTGTCAGAGTATGCCATGTAGGCGGTGGAGTTCTTTATCTCGTAGTACCAGTTGCCGTTGCCAGCCTTATTGACGAGGGCCGTGTACTGTCCTGTTCCGTTGCCCATGGCCCAAGCCCAGCAATAGCTGCCGAGCGAGTTGTTCATTCCGACGTTGATATCGAGCGAGATGGAGTAGTCGCCAGAGAGTTGTCCCAGCACTTGGCGTGCCATCGTCGTGCCGAGGTCCAAATAGCCTCGGTTGTTGCCTGTCGAGAGGACGCGGTTGGCGTCATCGAGTGTGACGAATGTGGCCGAGCCGTTCAGCGTGGCGGTGTATGTGCCGCTGTCGTCGCCATTGCCCGTAAAGCTGTAGCTTACCAACAGCCCGTCGGTGTCTGCCGCATGCAGCGGCATGGTCATGCTGGCAGCAAGAGCGCAGCAGAGTACGAATGTCAGATGTCTTTTCATCATTTTCATGGTTTATATGGATTAAATATTGTATTTCGGGGGCAAAATTACTCAAAATATCTGTCATTTTTGCCAAAACGCCATAAGTTTATGCCCATCGTGTCGTGTTTTTCCTTAATTATTCTTATTTTTGCGGTAAAATACTAAACAAAATACATAATACAATGAAAATGCATGCGAAAACACTCTTGGTATGTACCGTTTTGTTTCAAGCTGTCGAGCTCCGTGCCGACGATTTCAACGTGACATCGCCCGACGGCCACTTGACGGCCATTGTTCACCTTGCTGAGGGAAAGCTCAGCTATACCGTAAGCCGTGATGACCGCACCATCGTCAGCGAGTCGCCACTCGGACTGACCACAACTCTGATAGACCTCACCGAGGGCTTGGAACTTGTGGAGGCTGTCAACGACTCGGTCGATGATGCCTACACCCTTCCCGTGGGCAAGCGCAGTCAGTACCGCGACCATTGCAACACGCTCTCCGTACTTACCCAGAGGGATACTTGGCAGCTGAAAGTCCTGTTCCGTGTCTATGACGATGGTTTCGCCTTCCGCTATATCCTTCCCAAGTATGGCGACCATACAACTGCCGTCCTCTTCAGCGAGGCGAGCCGCATCCGCGTGGCCGACATTGTCAGCACCACAGCCTGCCGCTTCCTTGGCAACTCGGGCGGCAACGACCCCAACTATCCCTACGAGGGACTCTACACGAACTACACCGACTGGAATACCCTCGTCAATACTGGCGACGGCCGCTACAACTCTCCCACCTTGGTCTATAACGGCAAAGACTACCTCCTCATCTCCGAAGCAGACTGCCGCAGCTTCTTCTGCACGTCATTGACGAAGGCTGAACCCACGAAGGGCGAGTTCTCCTATAGCTGGACGGGTCAGAAGAAAGACTATGCGACCGAGAAGGCACACAAGATTTCCGGTTCGCTCCCGTATCAGACACCCTGGCGCATGGTTGTCTGCGGTGACATCAAGGCTATCTTCGAGACGACGATGGCCGAGAACCTCTGTCCGCCTACCACCATCAGCGATGTCAGCTGGATCAAGCCCGGAGTGGCTGCCTGGTACTGGGGCGGCTCGGACGGCAACAAGAGTGAGATACGCGAGGCATACGGAGGGCTCCACGATGGCGAGTGGGCACACTGTGAGTTGGCTATGGACATGGGTTGGTCGTACTATCTCGTCGATGCAGGCTGGAGCTCGTCCTGGTTCCCCAAATTCACCAAGGATGCCGCTGCGGGCGGCGTCAATTGCCTGCTCTGGCAGACTGCCACTCTCAGCAGCAACCAGTCCTTCTCGAACGACAACATGGACGGGACACTCAAGAAGTACCGCGACTGGGGCTTCAAGGGTGTCAAGGTCGATTTCTGGGAGGATGACTCCAAGGAGACGATGGCTCGCATCGAGCGACTCTACAAGACGGCAGCCAAGTACAAGATGCATGTCAACCTGCATGGCTGCACACGTCCCTCCGGTCTGCGCCGAACCTATCCGAACCTCATGACGCAGGAAGGAATCTACGGCGGCGAGCAGCAGTTCTGGAATCCCAAGAAAAATACAGCCCAGCACCATCTCGACGTGCTCTTCACCCGTAATGTGGTAGGGGCGATGGACTTCACGCCCGGCGATTTCGCCACTTGGAGGGGCAGCATCCTCACCCAGCGCAGCCAAGGCCATCACCTGGCGCTGACGACGCTCTTTGAGAGCGGAATCGTTCATATCGCCGAGTGCCCTCAGAACCTCCGTTACTTCATCGGACGCGATATCATGAAGCGACTGCCCGCTGCCTGGGACGAGAGCCTGCTCCTCGAGGGCAACCCGACGAAATTTGCCACCGTTGCCCGTCGTAAGGGCTCCGACTGGTGGGTGTCGGGTATCACAGTCAGCGAACGCAACTGCCGTCTGAAGCTGGACTTCCTGGAGGAAGGGACCACCTATACGGCCTATATCTATCGTGACGGCTCCTGCCGCAGCGAACTGAAGTTCGAGAAGAAACAAGTCACCAAGGACAAGACGCTCAGCATCAAGGAACTCAGCGAAGGCGGCTTCCTGATTCAGATCTCTCCCGACCACAATCTCGATATTCCCCTGGAGCGCACGACCTACGAGGCAGAGGCAAACAACACCGTCCTCTCTGGCAATGCCAAGCGCAAGGAATACGACGCACTCCATGCTTCGGGAGGCGGGTTTGTTGGCGATGTCGGTCTGGGAGCCAAAATACAGTTCAATCGCGTCAAGGCTACCCATACAGGCGATTACATACTGACCCTCTACTACATCTCGAAGGATACGCGTCCCGCCAAGCTTTTCGTCAACGACGTACAGATAGGCGACACCATTCGCTTCCTCAGCAACGGCGACTGCACAAGCACATGGAACCCAGAGGGCATGTCGTGGATGATGATTCCCGTCACGCTGAACGAGGGCTCGAAGAACACCGTCACTATCCAAGCCTTTGATGACCTGTGGGGACCGAACTTCGACCGCATCACCATCCATCCTGTCCTCAGCGACGATGAGGTGAACGGTATCGGCAAGCCTGTGGGTTTGAATGACGGAGTACAGGGGACAAATGGGATATACAATCTCTTGGGCCAACGCCTCAGCAAACCCGCCCAGGGAATATACATAGAGAACGGACAGAAAAAACTGTCTCACTGAGCTTTTCAATTTTTCACTTTTCATTTTTACCTTTTCACCGTTTTACCGTTTCAACTTTTAATTTGGCCGTTTCCCTGGGCTTTATCTGACCACCTCGGAGTTCTGTCTGTCTTTCTTTTGTCGTCTCTGCTGAGGATTTTGTTTCCTAGGTTACAGAGGGACTCCAGAGGGACTTCAGAGGGGCTCCGGAGGGACTCCAGTGGCTCTCTCTTTAGAGAGAGGTTGGGGTCATTGGGCCATCATTCGACGTCCGACGGTGCAAAGATACGACGATAATGCGGCGTTCTCCAAAAATAAATCCCAAATTCGTACTTTAGCGCAACAGTTGCGTTTTCAGTCAATTTATAGAAATTTATCGTTTTTATCGTTTTCGGGGCATTTCACGGGGGCCATTGTAATAGGGGGGTAGAAAATGTTTTTATTAATACATTATTAATTTTTAAAATATATAATCATACATTATTAATAGGGACGCTTCTCGCACCCCCCAGAAACGATAAACGATAAAAACGATTTTTGGGAAAACAATCTAATTAACAACTTGCATATCAATCACTTGCTATTATGCTTGTCACGCAAATTGCGAAATAGGATATGGCAAAGAAAAGCAAGAAGATAGAGGACGAAAAAAAATATGGTCGCAAATGCGACAACCTAGGAAGAGGTCATCGCAAATATTCATGTATAGACAAACATCGAGCTGGCAGATATTAATTAGCAGCTATGAATAAAGAAAATTGGGGCTCTCCACAAAGGGGAACCCCAATTTATCGTTTTTATCGTTTATCGTTTTCGGGGGATTTTGGAAAAAGTGAATAAGGGATTAAAGATTAATCTGGGTTGTTATACGATACCTTGTGCGAGCATGGCCTTTGCAACCTTCATGAAGCCTGCAATGTTGGCACCCTTGACGTAGTTGACATAGTCACCGTCGCGGCCATACCGTACGCATTGAGCATGAATACCTGACATAATCTGGTGGAGGCGTTTATCCACTTCCTCTGCCGTCCAGGAGATACGCATGGAGTTTTGCGTCATCTCGAGACCGGAGGTTGCCACGCCACCTGCGTTTACAGCCTTGCCGGGGGCGAAGAGCTGACGCGCTGCAACGAACTTCTCGGCAGCCTCGGCGGTGCAACCCATGTTGCTGACCTCGGCGACACAAAGAGGTTTGAAGGCCAGAATCTTATCTGCATCCTCGCCGTTGAGCTCGTTCTGTGTGGCACAGGGCAGATAGATGTCGGCTTTCTGCTCCCAGGGTTTCTTTCCCTCAAAGAAGGTAGAGCCTGGGAACTGGTCGGCGTAGGGTTGACAGATGTCGTTGCCGCATGCACGGAGTTCGAGCAGGTAGTCTATCTTCTCATCGTCGAGTCCGGCGGGGTCGTAGATGTATCCGTCTGGGCCGCTGATAGTAATGACTTTCGCTCCGAGTTCGGTTGCCTTCTTTGCTGCTCCCCATGCCACGTTTCCGAATCCGCTGAGAGCTACCGTCTTGCCTTTGATGTCGAGTCCGTGGGTCTGCATCATCTGGTTGACGAAGTAGAGTGCTCCGAAGCCCGTTGCCTCCGGACGGAGAATGCTGCCGCCCCATTCGAGGCCCTTGCCCGTTAGCGTGGCGGCGTGGAACTGGGTGGTGAGCTTCTTGTACATGCCGAAGAGGTAACCTATTTCGCGTCCGCCTACACCGATATCGCCTGCCGGCACATCGACATCGGGACCGATGACCTTGTATAGCTCCATCATGAATGCCTGGCAAAAGCGCATAATCTCTGCGTCGCTCTTGCCACGCGGTGAGAAGTCTGAGCCGCCCTTGCCGCCGCCCATTGGCAGTGTGGTGAGCGCGTTCTTGAAGGTCTGCTCGAAGCCGAGGAACTTAAGGATGGAGAGGTTCACGGAGGCGTGGAAGCGGAGTCCGCCCTTGTAGGGACCGATTGCGCTGTTGAATTGTACGCGATAACCGATGTTGACCTGTACTTCGCCCTTGTCATCGACCCAGGGCACACGGAATGTGATGATGCGCTCGGGCTCTACGATGCGCTCCACAATCTTTGCTTTCTCGAATTCGGGATGCTGCTCATAGACGTCCTTGATGGATTCCAACACTTCGCGGACTGCCTGGAGGTACTCCCTTTCGCCCGGATGCTTCTGCTCCAGGCCTTGCATGATTTTCTCAACGTTCATGGTTAATTGCTGTTAGTTTTTTTTATTATGATATTTCGTTATTTCGTTATTTCGTTATTCCGAGATTTCGACATTTCAATGTTACGAGATTTCGATAATTCGATGTTATTCTATCCCAGCTCGTCGCACTCGCGAAGCCAGAGGGTGGGGGAGGCGTCGCTTGGCATGCGCCAGTCGCCTCGGGGGCTGAGGCTGCAGCTTCCCACCTTGGGACCGTCAGGCAGACAGCTGCGCTTGAACTGCTGGGCGAAGAAACGGCGGCAGAAGACACGTAGCCACTTCCGGATGGTGGCGTCGTCGTAGGCCTGTCCGAAGGCTTGCCGCGCCAGCAGGTATATCTTGGCAGGGCGGAAACCCCAGCGCAGGAGGTAGTAGAGGAAGAAGTCGTGCAACTCGTAGGGGCCCACGAGCTCCTCGGTCTTCTGTGCGATGTTTCCCTGGTCGTCTGCAGGTGTCAGTTCAGGGCTTATGGGCGTATCGACAATGTCGAGGAGCGTCTGTCGAGTGCTCTCGTCCTTGGTTCGCTCAGCCACCCAGCTTACCAAATGGCGCACCAGCGTCTTGGGAACGGATGCATTGACGCCGTACATTGACATGTGGTCGCCATTGTAGGTTGCCCATCCCAGTGCCAGCTCGCTGAGGTCGCCTGTACCAACGACGAAACCGTTCATCTGGTTGGCAGCATCCATGAGAATCTGTGTCCGCTCGCGGGCTTGTCCGTTCTCGTAGGTTGTGTCGTGCTGTTCCGGGTCGTGTCCGAGGTCGGCAAAATGCTTGAGGCAGGCCTCCTTGATGCTGATTTCGCGGATTGTGATGCCCAGCAGCTTCATGAGGTTGACAGCATTGGTGTACGTGCGGTCCGTAGTGCCAAATCCAGGCATCGTGATGCCCACGATACCGCGGCGGTTCATTTCGAGTTTGTCAAAGGCGCTGACGCAGACAAGTAGGGCAAGCGTGCTGTCTAGTCCCCCGCTGATGCCAAGTACAACGGTTTGTGTTCCAGTGTGCTGTATGCGCTTCGCTAAACCTTCAGTTTGAATGTCGAAGATTTCTTGGCAGCGTTCGTCGAGCCGCTTCCCTGTGGGAACGAACGGGTGCGGGTCGATGATGCGCGTCAAGGAGAAGGGACGGGCTGGGACACGCTCGGTAATGACCGTCGTGCATTGTCCCTCGTTCTGCGTAGCGCATGAGGCGAAGGTGGTATTCATTCGACGAGCATTTCGCAGTCGTTCCACGTCAATCTCTGCCTCGAGCATCTGCGGCGTGAACTGATGGCGCTTTGCCTCGACCAGCATGATGCCGTTCTCGTATATGATTCCCTTGCCGCTGAAGACAACGTCCTGAGTGCTTTCGCCGAAACCGCAGCCGCTGAATACGTATCCGCAGATGCAGCGGGCGCTCTGCTGGGCAATGAGACTCTGCAGGTAGGCATACTTCCCCACTGCGTCGGTGTCGGCGCTGAGGTTGAAGATGATGTCCGCCCCCATCAGGGTGAGTCTTGAGCTGGGCGGAACAGGTGCCCAGAGGTCTTCGCAAAGCTCCACACCGAACACACAGGATGGTGTCGAGAAGAGGAGATTCGTGCTGACCTTGACCTGCTGTCCGCAGATGAGCACCGTACCCTCGGGCACGTCGGCCCCGCTCTGGAACCAGCGCTTCTCGTAAAACTCCTTGTAGTTTGGAAGATATGTCTTCGGCACCAGGCCGAGTATCTTGCCCCTCTGGACAACGGCAGCACAGTTCAGCAACGCACCACGATAGGGTACCGGCAGGCCGATAATGCTTATGATGTCGAGGCTACGGGTGACGTTCATCAGTTGGATGAGCGCCATCTCGGCCTCGTCGAGCAGGAGTTGCTGCCCGAACAGGTCGCCGCAGGAATAGCCCGTCAGCGAGAGTTCCGGCAAGCAGATGATTTCTGTGCCCTTACCCTCGGCCTGGATGACGAGCGACTCAATCTGCTCTACATTATACATGCAGTCAGCAACCCTCACCAAGGGAATGGCTGATGCTACTTTGACAAATCCGTGATTCACCTTATTATATTCTATTGAAGATTAACGATTTATTACTTTATCATCTCCACGCTTCTCTTGACAAAGCGGGTGAGGGCTTCACCCTTGAGGAGACCGTTCTGGAGGAGGGCCAGGTCGATGAGCTGATGGACGCGGTCGTTCTTTTCGGCAAATCCTTTCAGCACGTCGTCGCGCTTCTGCTGCTCGGCCCGGATGTCCTCGCCGCACTTCTTCAGGTCGTCCTTCTCTTCCTGAGTAATCTCCTCGGGCTTCTTCTTGTCCTGCTCCTGACGCAGTACAGCCTGACGGGCATTGAGTCCGCGCAGCTCAGCCTCGATGGGCTTCAGGGCCTCTTCAGTACTCTTCTCGCAGTCCTCGAGCACCTCGCGGATGAGCGGCGAGTCGGTGTTGAGTACGATGTTATACATGTCGGGCATCTCGCCGTAGAAGGCCATTCCGGGCTGCAAGCGAGCCATCTCCTTCATGCGGCGCATGTACTCGCTTTGCGTCATCATGACTGGCAATTGGTCTTCGCCAAGGGCTTGAGCCTCGACGTTGAAATCGACTTTGTCAGTCTTCGGAGCTTGAGAGCGGAAGACGATGGAAAGCTTGTCCGAGCGTTCTGCTTCGAGCTTCTCGCGCTTCGTCTCTTCTTTCTGAATGAGGCGCTCTATGACGTCGGCATCAACACGAGTGAAGGTTGATTTCTCGAGCTTTCTTTCGAGCATACCAATCAGCGGAGCATCGAGCTGACCGTTCATCAAGAGCACTTTGTAGCCCTTCTGCTTTGCGGCGTCGATGTAGGTGTACTGCGCGTCGGGGTCATTGGCATAGAGATAGACGAGCTGTCCGTCCTTGTTTGTCTGATTGTCCTTGATGAGGGCTTGGAACTCGTCGAGCGTGTAGTACTTGCCCTCGGTGTCCTTCAGAAGGAAGTAAGCCTTTGCCTTGTCGTAGTAGTCCTCTTCGGTGAGCAGGCCGTAGTGGATGAATATCTTGATGTCGTCCCACTTCTTCTCGAAGTCCTCGCGCTCGTTCTTGAAGATGCCAGCGAGGCGGTCGTTGACTTTCTTAGTGATGTACGAGCTAATTTTCTTGACGTTGGCATCGCTCTGGAGGTAGCTTCGGCTCACGTTCAGAGGGATGTCTGGAGAGTCAATCACACCGTGCAGCAAGGTCAGGAACTCGGGCACAATGCCTTCCACAGCGTCGGTCACGAAGACCTGGTTGCAGTAGAGCTGTATCTTGTTGCGCTGGATTTCGATGTTGTTCTTTATCTTTGGGAAGTAGAGAATGCCGGTGAGGTTGAAGGGATAATCCACGTTGAGGTGAATCCAGAAGAGTGGCTCGTCGGCCATTGGGAAGAGGTGACGGTAAAACTCCTTGTAGTCCTCGTCCTTGAGGTCGGCAGGTTTCTTTGCCCACAGCGGCTCTACATTATTTATAATATTGTCTTCGTCGGTATCGACTTGCTTGCCGTCCTTCCATTCGGTCTTCTTGCCAAAAGCTATGGGAATGGGCAGGAAGTGACAGTATTTGCGAAGCAGGCCTTCAATCTTGTCCTTTTCAATGAACTCCTGGCAATCGTCGTCAATGTGCATCACGATGTCTGTGCCGCGCTCTGCCTTCTCAACCTCTTCGAGGGTGAAACTTGGACTTCCGTCGCAACTCCACTTTACGGCAGGTGCGTCCTGATAGCTCTTTGTGATGATATCGACCTGCTTGCTCACCATAAACGATGAGTAGAAGCCGAGACCGAAGTGACCGATGATGGCGTTTGAGTCATCCTTGTATTTGTCAAGGAAGTCGTTGGCTCCTGAGAAAGCAATCTGGTTGATGTACTTTTCGATTTCGTCTGCAGTCATACCGATACCGCTGTCGCTAACGGTGATAGTCTTAGCGTCTTTGTCGATGCTGACCCGAATCCTCAGGTCGCCCAACTCGCCTTTGAAGTCGCCTTTGCCTGCAAGCGTCTTAAGCTTTTGCGTGGCATCGACGGCGTTACTAATAATTTCGCGAATAAAGATTTCGTGGTCGCTATAGAGGAACTTTTTGATGACGGGGAAGATATTCTCGGTTGTAACCCCGATGTTACCTTGTTTCATGTCTTATTTTGTAATTATAACCTTATCTTCTTTTAATTCTGCTTTGAGCTTCATGGCCTGTTCTGTCTCTTCCATGAGTACTTCGCAGAGCGGGTCTTCGAGCAGGTCTTGGATGGCTCGCTTCAAGGGACGAGCGCCGAACTGTATGTCGTAACCCTTCTTGCCAAGCAATAGGCGAACCTCTGGCGTGATTTCGAGGGTGTGTCCCATCTCTTTGACACGTTCCAGAAGCGGACGAAGCTCAATATCGACAATGCGCTGCAAGTCTTCTTGCGAGAGATGGTCGAAGTAGATGATATTGTCCAGACGGTTCATGAACTCAGGGGCAAACTGCTTGTCGAGCGCTTTCTTCACGATGTCGCGATTCTGCTTCTTGCCTGTCGTCGCGTCTGTTTCGCTTTGGAAACCCACGCCTCGACCGAAGTCACGAATCTGCTTTGAGCCGCAGTTACTGGTCATGATGATGACGGTGTTGCGGAAGTCAATCGTATTGCCATTGCCATCGGTCAGCCTTCCTTCGTCCATCACTTGCAAGAGGAGGTTGAAGACATCCTGATGCGCCTTCTCTATCTCGTCAAGCAGAACGATGGAGTAGGGTTTGCGTCGTACTTGTTCCGTGAGTTGACCACCTTCGTCGTAGCCGACATAACCCGGAGGAGCACCAACCATTCGGCTGACGGTATGCTTCTCCATGTATTCGCTCATGTCTATGCGGATGATGGCATCTGCCTTGCAAAACAGCTCTTCTGCCAGGCACTTGGCGAGATATGTTTTGCCCACACCGGTCGGTCCTACGAAGAGGAAGGTGCCGATGGGTTTCTGTGGGTCTTTCAGACCTATGCGACTGCGCTGAATGGCTTTGGCAACGGTAGCGACAGCTTCGTTCTGACCGATGACACGTTGCTGGAGGACATCTTTCAGGCTGCGAAGGCGTTGGTTCTCTTCCTGGCCGATGCGTTGTACGGGAATGCCAGTCATGGTGCTGACGACTTCCGCTACAATTTGCTCATCTACGAGACTTCGCTCGCTCTCGCTGAGGTTCTTCTCCCAAATCTCCTTAGCCAGTTTCAACTCTTCCTGCAGGGATTTGCATTTGTCACGAAGGTCGGCAGCTTGTTCGAAGTTCTGATGCGTAGCGGCATCGGTTTTCTTCTGGTCGAGCTCTTCAATGAGTTTCTCCAGGCGGAGAATCTCCTCAGGAACAGGATAGTTCTGTATGCGCATACGACTGCCTGCTTCGTCGAGGACATCAATAGCCTTGTCAGGGAAGCAGCGGTCGGTGATGTAACGTCCGGTCATCTTGACACAAGCCTGTAACGCTTCGTCCGTGTAGTGAACGAGATGATGTTTCTCGTAGCGGTCGCGAAGGTTCTGGAGTATCTGTAATGTCTCTTCTGCTGTGGTTGGCGCAACCTGAACCTTCTGGAAACGGCGTTCCAGGGCACCGTCCTTCTCGATGGTCTTGCGGAACTCATCGAGGGTTGTGGCACCGATGCATTGGAACTCACCTCGGCTCAGCGCCGGCTTCAGCATGTTGGCAGCATCCATTGAACCGGCAGCATTGCCGGCACCGATGAGGGTGTGTATCTCGTCGATGAAGACGATGAAATCAGGGTTCTGTTGCAGCTCGTTGATGATACAGCGCAGACGTTCCTCGAACTGTCCGCGGTATTTCGTTCCAGCCACTACACTTGCTAGGTCGAGCACTACAATGCGCTTGTTCCAAAGCGTGCGGCTGATTCTGTGCTCGATGATGCGCTGGGCCAGTCCTTCCACGATAGCACTCTTGCCCACACCGGGCTCTCCGATGAGGATAGGATTGTTCTTCTTGCGTCGGTTCAGGATTTGTGCCACACGCTCAATCTCTTTTTCACGCCCGATGACAGGGTCGAGCAGGTCTTCTGCAGCCATGAGTGTCAGGTCGGTGCCGAAATTGTCGAGGGCAGGCGTTTTGCTTTCCTGCTTCTTTTGCTGACGAATGGAGATGACGTTGCCATCCAGTCCTGCGGAAACGGGCTCCATATCCTCGTCGTCATCATCATCAGACTCATCCCAGCTTCCCTTGGGGGAGGGATCCTCCTCATCTGATGAGGAATTAGAGGGAGTCTGTACCTTTTCGTATGTAATATCCAGTCGCTGCAGGATGTCACTTGCCTCGTTATCGTTGGCTTTTAGGATGGCGAGCAGGACATGTATGGGTTCGATGGTTTCCGACTTCATCAGGCTTGCCTCAAGCTTACAAAGACGCATGATGCGGTTTGCCTGCGTGTCGAAGTTCATGTCGGCAGGGGTGGGGGAGATGAGTACCTGATGCTGACGGGCTGTCAGTTCCAACTGACTCTTGAGCGCGGTAATGCCGTCTGGCAGGTAATATGCCAGAAGTTGACTTGCCTTGTTGTCAGTATGGCGAATGATGCCGAGTAGCAGATGCAACGGAGATACGCTGCCACAATGCAGGCGACTGGCCTCTTCCTTACTGAAGTTCAGTATGTTGAATGTATCTGGTGAGAAACTTGTCGTCATCGAGATTATTTGCTATTTTACGATTTGCGATTTACTATTTTGCCTATGTTCTACAAAAGTCATGCCAATATGTTGTTTTGTTTTTATATGGTTCCCTTTGGTATGCCGCTATAGAGTATCTTACCGCCGTTGCGACCCCCTCCAGGGCCCATCTCGATAATCCAGTCTGCTGCATGAATGATGTCAGGATTGTGCTCGATGACAATGATGGTGTTGCCCTTGTCCACAAGCTTCCTGAGTACATCGAGCAGGACGCGGATGTCCTCGAAGTGAAGTCCTGTGGTGGGTTCGTCGAGTATATAGAGGGTACGTCCTGTGTCGCGTCTGGCCAGTTCTGCTCCAAGTTTCACACGTTGGCTCTCACCTCCGGAGAGGGTGTTGCTGGGCTGTCCGAGCTTGATGTATCCAAGTCCCACCTCCTGCAATACCTTTATCTTGTTCAGAATGACGGGTTGGTTTTCAAAGAAATCGACTGCCTGGTTGATGGTCATGTCGAGCACATCGGCAATGCTTTTGCCACGGAATCTTACCTCGAGTGTCTCGCGGTTATAGCGCTTGCCCCTACACTCTTCGCAGGGCACATAGACATCGGGCAGGAAGTTCATTTCGATGGTCCTGTAGCCGTTGCCGCCACAGCACTCACAACGTCCGCCTTTGACATTGAACGAGAAACGACCGGGCTTATAGCCTCGGATGCGGGCCTCGGGCAGTTCGACGAAAAGCTTGCGTATGTCTGTAAAGACATCTGTATAGGTGGCGGGATTGGAACGAGGCGTCCTTCCCAAGGGACTTTGGTCAACATTGATAATCTTGTCGAGGTTTTCCATCCCTTCAATTGAACTGTAGGGAAGAGGTTCAGCGAGCGAGCGGTAGAAGTGCTTGCTGAGGATGGGATAAAGCGTCTCACTGATGAGGGAACTCTTGCCGCTTCCGCTGACGCCAGTGATGCAAATGAGCTTGCCAAGGGGAATCTCCACATCTATGTTCTTGAGATTGTGGCCGCAAGCACCGTAAAGTTTTATGAAAGTAGAGGGCAAAGGATTCTCTTGGTTCTTTAACCTCCCACCTTCAACCACCAATTTCTCGCCTTTTAAGTATTTTGCTGTCAAGGTATTCGTCTTCAGCATCTCTTTGTAGGTGCCTTGAAAGACCACTTCACCACCGCGTCTGCCTGCCAGCGGACCGATATCGACAATGTAGTCGGCATTCTCCATCATATCGCGGTCGTGTTCCACGACTATTATCGTATTGCCAGCATCGCGCAAAGCCTTGAGCGAGCGGATGAGTTTGATGTTGTCGCGCTGATGGAGACCGATGCTGGGTTCGTCGAGGATGTATAGGACGCCCACCAGCTGGCTGCCAATCTGTGTGGCAAGGCGGATGCGCTGACTCTCGCCGCCAGACAGACTCATCGAGGGACGTGAGAGGGAGAGATAGTCGAGGCCGACATCGAGCAGGAACTTCAGACGTGTCTTGATTTCCTTGATGATTTCTGAGGAAATAGCTCTTTGTCGTTCGCTGATGCGTGTCTCCAGTCCATCCAACCATTCGTAGAGCTCTCCGAGTTCGAAGGCTGAGATTTCAGCGATGTTCTTGCCGTCAAGAAGGAAATGCAGTGACTCCTTCTTTAACCGTTGTCCGTGACACTCGGGACACTCGCATACGCCGCTGAACTGTTCAGCCCACCTCTGGGCGCTGGCTCCCACATCAGCATCTTTCATCTGCTCGATGAACTTGACCAAGCCGTCGAAATTGGTATAGACATCGTTCGTGGTTTTGGTCATGCTTGCAGGAATGCGCAATCGCTCGGGACTGCCTTCCAGTATCTCGTCGATGGCTTCGTCAGGCACTTCTCCAAGCGGTGTGTCTATCGTACAGCCATATTGTTCCAGTACGACTTCCACCTGCCAGAATATCATGGCCTGTCTGGCCTTTCCGAGGGGCGCAAAGCCGCCTTGACGAAGTGAAAGGGTAGGGTCGGGGATGACCTTTGCTCGGTCGATGATATGTACGAAACCGAGGCCTTTGCATCTGGGACAAGCACCTTGTGGGCTGTTGAAAGAGAAGTCGTGAGGTGCTGGGTCGTGATAGGAGATGCCGCTTGTAGGGCACATCAGGTGCTTGCTGTAGTGGCGGACATTATTGCTGTCCATCTCGCTGACAAGCATTTCCCCATCGCCTTGCTTCATGGCGATTGCAACACTCTGGAGGAGTCGTTTGTCGTCCTTGTCCTGAACCTGTAGGCGGTCGATGACCACCTCGATGCTATGGTTGCGATAGCGGTCGAGCTTCATGCCTGGCAGTACTTCCCGGATTTCGCCGTCGATTCGGGCATAAAGATAGCCCTTGCGACGGATGGTTTCAAGGAGTTCCCTGTAATGTCCCTTGCGGTTCTTGACGAGTGGAGCCAACAGGATGATGCGCTTGCCGAGGTACTCGCTCAGGAGGAGGTCGAGAATCTGTTCTTCCGCGTAGCGCACCATCTTCTCGCCGGTGATGTAGGAAAAAGCATCGGCTGTGCGGGCATAAAGCAGACGCAGGAAGTCGTATATTTCCGTCGTAGTCCCCACCGTGCTTCGCGGGTTCTTGTTGGTCGTCTTCTGCTCGATACTGATGACAGGACTGAGACCTGTTATCTTATCCACATCGGGACGTTCCATGCTTCCCAGGAAGTTACGGGCGTAGGCGCTAAATGTCTCTATGTAGCGGCGCTGTCCTTCGGCATAGATGGTGTCGAAAGCCAGAGAAGACTTGCCGCTGCCGCTCAAGCCTGTGAATACAGTAAGACTGTTGCGCGGAATCTCCACATCCACATTCTTCAGGTTGTGGACGCGGGCACCCTCCACGCAAATCTTCTGATTATTATTCTGTTGTTCCGCTTTCGCCCTCGGCATTTTCAGTAGTGTAACCTGTGATTACGTTAATGGCTTTCTTTATCTTGTAGTCGATGCCATCGCTGCCCTTGGCCGAAACATTAAGGAAATATACGCCGTCCTTCACGTACTTGCCGTTATACTTGCCGTCCCAACAGCCGTTCACATCGTCCCACGAATAGAGTTTCTTCCCCCAGCGATTGAAGACGACGGCATGAAAGGCGATGATGCCCTTATAGCCATCCTTGGGTTTGAGTGTGTCGTTAGACCCTTCGCTGCAACCTGGTGAAATGGCATTGGGAAACTCCAGCTTGCTTTCGCTGACGGTCAAGGTGATGATTTTAGGTTCTTCGTCGCGCTCTTCAGCATTTTCGGTGATTCTGTAGCGTATGTCTTCCTCGCTTATGCCGTTTTCGTCATAGAAGATGGCACAGAGTTGCACAGTATAGCTACCGCTCTCGTTGAAGTCATATTCAAAGCTTGCATCGTTGCGGCGGAGCAGGATGGTCTCCGGCTCATTCGTCTTCCATAGTTTCCATTCGTACCAGACATAATCATTAAAGCCTTCTCCAATCGGAATAGTGGGGTTGGCTTCAAAGACAACGCGGAAAGGTGCACTCAGGGTCTGTCCGTTCACGTCGCCCGTTTCCTCTTCACCTACTTCGTTGATAAGATAGTAAGTGCCGACAGGGTCAATCGAAGGTATCTGCGCCCATGCGAAGAGCGGTAAAAGAGCAAGGAAAATGAATAATATGCGCTTCATCTGATATATATTTTTTTGCAAAAATAGGAAAAAACATCGAGAATCGACGCATTTTCTGTCTTAAAATAGTTGAAAGGGGGAAAAAAGTGTTATCTTTGCACTAAGAAAGAGATTTGAAAATAGGGATTAGGGACTAAAATAATGAAGAACATCTCAGTTTTATTCTACCATAGGAGAGTCAGGACGGGCCTACTCTTATGCTTCTTATGTCCGATGCTTCTGTACGGACAGAATACGCTTTCCACACTTGGAGACATGCATTCCGTCAGCAAGGGCGAGACATGGGAGAGCATTGCCGCCGACCTTGGCATTTCTGTTTCTGAACTCCAGGCAGCCAATCCCGACGTGAGTGGCAAGAAACTGAAGAAAGGTTCCCTGCTGATTATCCCGAAAGCCGCACCCGACACCACCAAGCTCACGCCACCTGTGGAGAAGGTGGAAGAGGCTCCCGCCCGCACTTCTATTTCCGATTTGAAGGTCGGTGTGCTGCTCCCGTTCAGCGACGTGAAGATGGTGGAGTTCTATCGTGGCTTGTTGATGGCAGCCGACAGCGTGCGCCGCAGTGGTGTCAACCTCGACATCCATGCCTGGGATTGTGGCACTACGGTGGCACATATAGATTCCCTGCTGCCAGAGCTCAGTGGACTGGATGTCATCATCGGTCCCGTTTCAGCCACCCAGATTCCCGCTGTGGCAGAGGTTTGCAGAGAACAGGGAACGCGCCTTGTCCTGCCTTTCTGGAGCGGACAGGCTTTGCAGAACTACCCCCTCGTCTATAATGCCACAGCACCCAATCCCATAGTCTTCAATGCCGCTGTGAAGAAACTCAAAAGCTACTATGCCGCAGAGAATTACGTCATCGTCCATAGCGGAACCCCTGACAACAAAGGCAAGCTGTTCACCGAGGCGCTTACCCAGAGTCTGACACAACATGCCAGCCCTCCGAGAGTCCTTGAGTTGGAAGGCGACGACTTCGCCTACGAGTCCGCCTTCAACCAGTTCCGCAACAACAGAATACTCATCGACGACAGTAGCATCCGTTCGCTCAACATCCTTTTGTCGCACCTCAAGGACTTCCGTCAGAAGCATTCCAACTACCGTCTCTCGCTCATAGGCTATCCCGAGTGGCAGGACGAGACCGGGCGACTCCTGGGCGACTTCTATTCCTTCGACACCTACATCGTCAGCCCTTATTACTATAATGTACTTGACGACAGGATTAAGCGTTTCCAGCGTGCATACGAGAAATCCTTCCGCACTCCCATTGCAGAAGGCAATCCTCGCTCCGCAGCCCTTGGCTTCGACCTCGGCCTCTACTTTCTTGGGGGCATCAGCAGCTTGGGTGACACCTTCGAGCAAAAGCAAGGCAGCCTCTCGCAGGAGCCCTACCAGAACTGGTACCAGTTCGAGCGCACAGCCTCAGGCATGAGTTTCTCCAACAACTTCGTCCAGTTCATCCACTTCACCTCGGAAAACAAAATAGAAATCATCAGGTAATAGATAATAGAAAATAAACAATAGATAATATGCGGGTACAGAAGTTGACTTTGTGTGGCATTAGACTCAGATTTGTCTTATATTTTACATTATCTATTATATATTGTTCCACCTCGGTTTTCGCTCAGGTCGGCAAGCCACGCACGGACCTCGCCGTAGGCATGAATGGAGGTTTCGTCATGAACACCGTGACGTTCAATCCCTCCATCAAGCAGTCGTTGAAGACCGGCATGACGATGGGCTTTACCGCCCGTTATACCTGCGAGAAGTATTTCAACATGCTTTGTGCCATCCAGGGCGAAATCAACTACTCGCAGGCAGGCTGGAAAGAGAATCCCAATAGCGAAGAGACACCCTATCAGCGCAACCTGCATTACGTACAGGTGCCCCTGCTTGCCAATCTCGGCTTCGGACGCGAACGGGGCGGCGTGAAGGGTTTCCTCGTCGTCGGGCCGCAGCTGGGCTATTGCATAGGTGAGAGCGTGAGGGAGGGCGCAAGGTATTTGACGCCACAGGTGCTTGTGGGAGACTTGACGCAGCACGACCTGAAGGTTCAGAAGAAATTCGAGTACGGCATCACCGGCGGCCTCGGGATGGATGTTAGCACCAAGAAAGGCTACCATTTCATCGTCGAGGGCCGCTATTTCTACGGCTTGAGCGACATCTTCTCGAGCACCAAGAAAGACCCCTTCGGCCGCAGCGCCAACAGCACCATCTGTGTCAAGGTCTCCTGTCTCTACGATGTCATAAAGACAAAGACCTCTGGAGCGTCTCAGGGGCAATAGGCAAAAAGTTTCAACAACAGAAATATGGAAGCAAACTGGGCATTATTGACCATTCTAAAAAAGAGCTATGCACAGGCCCTGGCTGGTCAGACTGTCCCAATGGACGAAGTAGAAAGTTTCATGAACGAAAAAGTGTATGAACTTACACTCTCTTCATTGAATTCGTAAAGAACGTCAGAATGGATGATGCCACGATGCTGGCTAAGTTGAACCAAACAATATTATTACTGTCCGCTAAACATAAACATCCTATGCCCAACCTCTTTATTATCAGTGGTTGGGCATTTTATTAGCCTTGGACAAGCCTCCTTGATTAGTTTTCTGTTACTTCTGGAGGCGTTTCTGACGCCTGTGCGAACAAGATTTTAAGGTCTGCATCTGGTTGGTTGAAGAAATTTTCCAGATTGAGATAGTACATAAGGACAATTCTCACCATCGTTGCCAATCCGGAGAAGCTCCAATTACGCACCAATGAGCTTTGGAGAAGCGAGAGCAGCAGGTTTGCAATCAGTGTGACCCAAATCTGAATCTTGATGGCGTTTGCGCTTTCTCCATAGAAGTAGCGCAGAGGGAAATTCTGCTTTATCTGTTTGAACAGCGACTCTATATGCCACCTTTTGCGGTATATGTCCACTATGGTGTCCGAAGACATGTCGAAATCGTTGGTAAGCAGGGATATGAGCTTTGGCTGCTTGCCTTTCTTGGTGTCCACGTATGTGATTATACGGGCTATGTGGTTTACTTCTCCCTTACGGAACGCCACAACCTGCTCGCGGTATTCCATCTTCCCATCTGCGTTCATATCCATGCAATCCACGAGAACCTCATAGCTGAGGTTTTTCTTCATCTTGGTGACGTACACCACATTTCTCTCGGTGAGTTCCTCAAACTTTTCATAGTTGATGTAAGCACGGTCCATAGCTACAATCTCGTTATACTGATAATAGCTCGGTGCAAGCATGATGGAGTCGTTGGTGGCGGCTGAAGTGAACCTCACGTCACATGGCACACCCTCATTGGCATGTATGACCGAATGCACCTTTATGCCTCCCTTCTTCTTGCCAGTCTTCGGATGACGTCCCACACCCTTGAATATGGCGTTGGAGAATAGAGAGATGGTGGTGGAATCAATGATTCTCAGGCGCTTTATCCACTCCTCACAGCCGTTTCTTCGGCTGTCCGAAGAAAGTCTGTCCCTGTTCTGTTCATACAAATCGCAATATACCTCCTCGAAGAACTTTTCCGAACGTCTTGCATTGGCATCAGAGAGCGTGCTGCGCTTGGGAACCTTTTCTATACCGACGTGATGCAGCTTCCTGACCTCTGCTGTCATAGATGCCTCTATCTCACGGAGAGAATCGAAACGCATGATCACAGCATAGAGCATGGTCAGCAGATGAGTGTAGCCATCGAAGCTCTTCACATACTTCTCACCGCCGTTTTGGCGGCTCATTTCAACAATTTTATCACGGTCAAGCGATTTTATTAGCTGACCATATACCGGCTGTCCGAAAAAATGTGTACTTTTGCCCATGGTTATGTTTGTTTTTTTAGTCAACTGCAAAGATAACCAAAAGGGCTGGCACTTGCAACTGGTGTCAGCCCTAATTTGTTGAAGCGGCTTCAAAGTTTAGCGGACAGTAAACAATATAATATACTCCTAAAGATTTGCCGCAGCATATAAAGACAAATCCCCACCGTGGAATACCGCAGTGGGGATTTGCTTTTTATTTTTTCAATTCTTAATTCTTTAATCGCGATCTTGACAGCTTTTTCTCCAATCTTCACGATGGCGATAAAGCCTGGACAGAGAGAGGTGGTGATAGTGGCGCGGTCCTTTTCAGCAATGGTGCTGCCGTACTGCTTGCCGCTGGTGTCATAGACAACAATCGGAGTGCCTTCTGTCCCGCTCTCAAATGACAATTGACCGTTCTAAAATGTTAAAACATTAAGAAGTCAAAACTCAACTTTCGAAAGTTATGAATTATACTCTTACTTTTCAAAGAAAAGCTGCCTCGTATTGTGTATGTTAGTGACAGAGATGAGCTTTTTTTAGCAAATGATGAGCAAACAATGTAATTATTCATGTTTAGAATACTCTTTCTGCATCTTTTATTCATATCTTTGTAACGTGAAATAAAGAAATCGCATCACTATGCCTGCAAAGAGTCACCTTTTTCTTTCAAATGAGACATTATTGCGCTCTCTATGCCGTGAAGTCCACGAATGTCTTACACAAAACATCCTGCCGTTCTGGCTCGACAATATGCTTGACACAAGACGGGGCGGCTGGTATGGACGGATGACGGGAAAGGGACTGATGGAGGAGGAAGCTCCACGTGGTGCCATCCTCTATGCCCGGTTGCTTTGGACCTTCAGCGCAGCCTGTCGCGTACTAGACGACAGATCCTTCCATGAGGCGGCCCAGCTGACCAAGGATTATATCCTCGCACATTTCATGGACAAGGAATATGGCGGTACGTTTTGGAGTGTCACGGCAGATGGGCAGCCACTTGACACCAAGAAACAATTCTATGCCCAAGGTTTCATGCTTTACGGCTTCTCGGAATACGGCCGGCTGACAGGTGACGAGGAGGCTTTGCAGATAGCCGTCCATCTCTTCGACATCATTGAACGCCATGCATGGGACAAGGAATTCGGGGGCTATATCGAGGCTTGCTCGCACGACTGGCAACCCATCACGGACATGCGTCTCTCTGCCAAGGACGAGAACTACCCGAAAAGCCAGAATACGCATTTGCATATCATTGAGCCATATACCAACTTGCTTCGTCTGCTACAAGAAACTGACCCGGAAAGCGAGCATGCCAGAAAGGTCTCAGCGGCAGTCGGGCGTTTGGTCTCCCTTTTCATCGACAACATCCTTAACCCCAAAACACATCACCTCGACCTCTTCTTCGATATGGATTGGACGCGTCGCAGCACTACCGAAAGCTACGGGCATGACATAGAATGTTCATGGCTCTTGCACGAGGCCGCGCTCGTACTTGGAGACAAAGCTGTATTAAATAAGGTAGAGCCGATAGTGAGAGAGGTAGCATTGGCGAGCGAGAAAGGGTTGCAGCCCGACGGCTCCATGATATATGAAGGAGAGCCCGACGGCTCGCACTTCGACCGCGACCGCCATTGGTGGGTGCAGGCAGAGGCCGTCGTGGGATTCTTCAATCTCTATCAGCATTTTGACGATGAGAAGGCATTGGATAAGGCATTACGATTGTGGCGCTACATCAAGGACCGACTCATCGACTACGAGCATGGCGAATGGTACTGGAGCATCCGCGAGGATGGCAGAGTGAACCTCGACGATGACCATGCCGGCTTCTGGAAATGCCCATACCACAATGGCCGCATGTGTCTGGAACTCATAGAGCGCATAAGAACAATGCTCTGATACACATAAAAACACATAATCGTTATGACTCAACAAGACCTCACTACAGCATCCGTGATGCGGGAGATTACACCGCTGTCTGACAGCGACTGTTTCTACTTGGCCGACCGCCACAAATCATCATTCGACTTCCCTATCCACAGCCATCCTGAATTCGAGCTTAATTTCATCGCAGGCGCTGCGGGAGTACGTCGAACGGTGGGAGATAACTGTGAGACGATTGGGGAGTATGATCTGGTCCTCATTGCCAGTCCCAATCTGGAACACGTATGGGAACAGGGGGAATGTCATAGCACGAACATCAGAGAGATTACCATACAGTTCACCTCAGACGTGCTGCCCGAGAGTTTGCTTAATAAGAACCAGTTCCATTCCATCCGTCAGATGCTGGAGCGTGCCCGCTTGGGCCTCGCCTTTTCCGGGCTCACCATTATGAGGATATATAGGAGATTGGACGAATTGACATGTCACGGGCACGGCTTCCATGCGGTGCTGAGCTTCCTTGAACTGCTTTACGACCTGTCGCTGGCCGACGACAGCCGCACCCTGTCCAGCTCCTCGTTTGCACGCATCAAGGCAAGCAGTGAGAGCCGTCGTGTCAATAAAGTACAGCAGTACATAGCGAGTCATTTCCGCGAAGAAGTGCGGCTTGAACAGATTGCAGAGTTAGTAGGGATGACACCTGTAGCCTTTTCCCGCTTCTTCCGTCAGCGAACAGGCCGCACGTTGTCGGACTATATCATCGAGATTCGCCTGGGCTTTGCTTCACGAATGCTGATAGATACCACAATGACGGCTGCTGAAATATGTTATGACTCCGGCTTCAATACGCTCTCTAATTTCAATCGCCTGTTCCGCAAACATAGAGGATGTACCCCTACAGAGTTCCGCGAGAATTACAATAAGAAGAAAATCATCATTTAGAATGACTGTGCCATCAATGGTTAAGAAAGAGTCAGCCAATCAAAATAATAGTACGTATCTTTGCAGTGCATTTCTACTAATACTAAAACACATACGACAATGAAAAGACAGATTCTCCTACTCCTTTTTGTGACAGTCACACTTATGGTAAATGCACAATGGCGCAGAAATGTTACGCCTGCCGACACGCTTACATCCATTGTTATCAACGCTGACGGTTCTACCACCTTCCGCATCTATGCTCCCAAGGCTGAGAAAGTAACACTTAGCGGCGACTTCTCAGGACTCAATGCTCTGTTCACCAAGGATGTCGACGGCATTTGGACAGCAGTAGTTCCACACGTGGCTACAGATGCTTACCGCTATCATTTTGTTGTGGATGGCGTACGGGTCATCACCCCCCGCTACCGATTATATTCTGAAATTACACCTGTTGCCATGATTACGAATGGCGAGGACATCTTTTGGGCACAGCGCGACGTACCTCATGGTCCTGTGTCACAATTATCATATAAATCCTCCACCACCGGCACCACTCGCAGTATGCATGTATGGATGCCTGCAGGAAAAGCGGCTAAGGAGTCACTGCCCGTTCTCTACCTCATTCATGGCGGTGGCGATAATGATGCTTCTTGGACCTCTGTGGGTTGTGCTGACAACATTCTTGACAGTCTCTATGCAGAGGGCAAGATAGCCCCGATGATTGTGGTAATGCCTCATGGCGGGATGGACACAGAGAAGTTCGTTGATGAACTTGTAGTAGATATTATGCCACGTGTAGCCGAGCAGTATCGCATAAAAACAGGCTCCAAAAACACCGCTATGGCCGGACTCTCTATGGGAGGACTTGAGACTCTTAATTGCTTCATGGCGCATCCCAACCTCTTTGGATACATTAACGTAATGAGTTCCGGTTGGTTCCGCTCAAACGATGCCGACCGCCAAGCCAAAACGCAAAAGCTCCGCGAAATTGCTTCCACACTCAACAAGACAGCTAACATTCTCCGTTTTACCATGGGAGGGAAGAGCGACATTGCCTACGAGAACTGCCAGCAGATGCTTAAATGCTTCGATGAGGCTGGCATAAAATACGAATACAGCGACACACCTGGTGGGCACAGCTGGCACGTATGGCACTACGACCTGTTTGACTTTGCACCTAAACTGTTTAAATGACATGAAACGCACCATCCTTCCTCTCTTTCTTTTTGTTGCGTTCTCCTGTATCGCACAAGACCAGATCCCCAAGTTACCCGTTGACAGCGAGGCTACAGGGCCAACGCAGCAACTTTATCGCTACTTGCGTGATATAGTGTGGGGCAAACAGGTACTCTCGGGCTGTCAAGCACGATGGGACTATAACACAATGGATGCTGATGGCATCTATGAGCGTGCAGGCAAGTATCCCGCCATCAATATCTTCGACTTCCAACACTTTCGCCAGCGTAACCTCAATTATAAGGGGCCTACGGCCAAGGCTTGGCACGATGCTGGTGGTATCGTGGGATTTTTCTGGCACTGGAGTGTACCCATAGCTGCCGACCTGTCAGCCAAGGAGGGCTTTGCCTTCTACTCCCCCTCGGGTTCCCAAGGTCGTCCTGGTACGCTCTTCTCACCACGTAAAGCTGTTCAGGCCGGCACTCCTGAACACCGTATCATCAACGAGAACCTGGACACCATCGTCAGCTACTTTCTTCATTACCAGAGACAGGGAATACCCATCCTTTGGCGACCCTTCCATGAAGCAGCAGGCAATACCAACCGAGGCGGCAAGGCCTGGTTCTGGTGGGGTAACGATGGGGCTGAGGCCTTCAAACAGCTTTACCTTTACACTCAACGTTATCTGATGGAACATGGTGTCCATAACCTTATTTATATCTGGACATCGGAACTGGATGATGACGACTGGTATCCTGGTGACGAATATGTTGATATCGTGGCACGCGACCAGTACCATGCGCCCTCGCAACATGGTTCGTTCAAGCAGCAGTTCGATCTCTTGCGCAACAAATATCCCTCAAAGATGCTCGCTTTGGCGGAATGCGATTGTGTGCCAAGTGCCGAGGCGATGGAAAAGGACAATGCCCGTTGGCTCTTTGTGGCACCGTGGACTATACCCTTCGTCTTCAGCCAGCAAAACGATGATGCATTCTGGCGACAATTCCTCAACGAGAGGCTAATACTGACCCGAGATGAGGTCAATCGCGCAGGAACCTATCTCCTCGGCATCAACAAGGAAAGCGGAATCTACGAGAAAGGTGAGCAGGCTGTAGTTACCTGCCACGCAGATCCCGTGCCGATGGACTCCCTCCTCGTGCGTGTGTCATATAATAATAAGGTATGGCGCGAGTTCCGCTTGCTGCCTGCTACAGCAGATTTTATTGTTCTGGAGCAGGCACTGGACAGCACTTGCGCCGTTAGCGTGCAGGTGCAGGAACGCACAGGCAAGCCCGAAGCCATCGGCTATGTGGTGGACCCCGAAGGCTTTCGTTCTGGCTACGAAGAACCCGCAGATTTGATGTCCTATTGGAACGACTTAAAAAAACAACTCAAGGCATTGCCCATGCAGGTAAAGACGACGCCATTGGACGTGCCGGAGCAGTATAAGGGAAAATACACCTGTCATGATTTGGAAATCAACTGCCTCGGTCCTGCACCCGTACGAGCATATGTGGCTAAACCTGTCAACGCAAAAAAGAAATCCCTGCCTATCATCATTCTTTGTCGTGCTGCAGGCGTCAGCGGCAATTGGTGTCGCTGTTCAGAATGGGAGTGTGTACACAATGCAGCTTTGGGCAATGGCGCTCTCAGCCTTGACATCAACGCACATGGGATGATGAACGGCCAGTCGGACGATTATTATAAAATGCTCGAAGATGGGCTCTTACACAATTATTATGAACACAATGCCGCTGACCGCGAGACCTATTACTTTCGCGGTATGTATCTTCGCCTTCTACGAGCCATCGAGTACATGACACGCCAACCGGAATGGGATGGCCGTCGCATTGTGGTTATCGGTGAAAGTCAGGGAGGCGGTCAAGCTGTGGCAGCTGCCGGACTTGACCCACGCGTAAGCTGTGTGGTGCTCAACGTGCCTGCAATGCAGGATCTGGGTGGTTCGTGCAAGGGACGCCGCAGCGGGTGGCCACAGCCCATCGAGAACCACCCTAACCTCACCATGGCACAGCTCGATGCTACGCTGCCATATTTCGATGGTGCACAACTCATCCGGCATTCCCAGGCAGAAATCTACTGCGAGATAGGCCTTATTGATACCACTTGCCCACCTTCGGCCGTATGGTCATCTCTCAACAACGCAAAGGGCAAGAAGACTATCAACTGCGTGCCCTACCGTACCCATGCTTGGCCCTCGGGAATC
>JAILRU010000133.1 GCA_024697945.1 Bacteroidaceae bacterium | reverse complement strand
CAAGAGCGTGCTGTGCGAGGGAGCTCAGGGCACGATGCTTGACATCGACTTCGGTTCCTATCCGTTTGTCACCTCGAGCAACACCATCTGTGCCGGAGCCTGCACAGGTCTGGGCATCGGTCCCAACAAGATAGGCGACGTGTATGGCATCATGAAAGCCTACTGCACCCGCGTGGGAGCCGGTCCGTTCCCCACAGAACTGTTTGACGAGACAGGCAAGAAAATTCGCGACCTGGGACATGAGTACGGTGCCGTGACAGGACGCGAGCGCCGTTGCGGATGGATAGACCTCGTAGCCCTGAGATACTCTATCATGGTGAATGGCGTAACCAAGCTTATCATGATGAAGAGCGACGTGCTCGACGGCTTCGACACTATCAAGGCTTGTGTGGCCTACAAGCAGAACGGAAAGCAGATAGACTACTTCCCCTATAATATTGAAGATGGTATAGAGCCGGTGTACAAGGAACTGCCGGGATGGAAGACCGACATGACAAAGTTCACCTGCGAGTGTCAGTTCCCCAAGGAATTCAGAGACTATATCGCATTCCTGGAGAAAGAACTCGAAACCCCGATCACCATCATTTCTATAGGACCGGACAGAGAACAGACCATCGTACGTAATAATTAATTATTTCAAGAATTAGAGAATGGCACAAAAGCCAAGCATACCCAAGGGAACACGCGACTTCGGCCCTGTAGAGATGGCCAAGCGCAACTATATCTTCAACACCATCCGCGCCGTCTATGAGCTGTATGGTTTCCAGCAGATAGAGACACCTGCACAGGAAACCCTGCAGACGCTGATGGGCAAATATGGAGAAGAAGGCGACAAGCTGCTGTTCAAGATACTGAACAGCGGCGACTACCTGTCAAAGATAGACGATGAGGAACTTGTACAGCGCAACACGCTGCGACTGGCCTCGAAGATTTGTGAGAAAGGTCTAAGATACGACCTCACCGTGCCCTTCGCCCGCTATGTGGTGATGCACCGCGAGGAACTGCAGATGCCCTTCAAGCGCTATCAGGTGCAACCCGTGTGGCGAGCCGACCGTCCGCAGAAAGGACGCTACCGCGAGTTCTATCAGTTCGACGGCGACGTGGTGGGTAGCGACTCGCTCATCAACGAGGTGGAGCTGATGCAGATTGTAGATACGGTATTCTCACGTTTCGGCGTGCGTGTGCAAATCAAGATCAACAACCGCAAGATACTGACGGGCATCGCCGAGGTGATAGGTGCTGCCGACAAGATAGTAGATATCACCGTAGCCATAGACAAACTCGACAAGATAGGCATCGACAACGTGAATGCGGAACTGCGCGAGAACGGACTGACAGACGAACAGATAGAAAAGCTGCAGCCCATCATCATGCTGGAAGGCACCAACGAACAGAAGCTTGCAACTATCGCTGAGGTGTTGAAAGACAGTGAGACGGGCCTGAAGGGTGTAGAGGAAACGAAGTATATCCTCGGTTTCCTGACCTCGCTCAACAACGAGATAGAGTTGGATCTGACCCTGGCTCGCGGTTTGAGCTACTACACAGGTGCCATCTTCGAGGTGAAGGCGCTCGACACACCTATGGGCAGCATCAGTGGAGGCGGCAGGTACGACAACCTGACAGGCATCTTCGGCATGCCGGGACTTTCGGGCGTGGGTATCTCGTTCGGCGTAGACCGTATCTACGACGTGCTGAACGCCCTCGACCTCTATCCTAAGGACTCGCTTACGACCTCGCGCATCCTCTTCATCAACTTCGGCGAGAAAGAAACGGCCTATTGCATGCCTATCGTAGCCGCAGTGCGCGCTGCCGGCATACGGGCAGAACTCTATCCAGACAGCACGAAGATGAAGAAGCAGATGTCGTATGCTAATACCAAGCAGATACCCTATGTTGCCCTCGCCGGTGAAAGCGAGATGGCTGCTGGCAAGATTACGCTGAAGAACATGGAAACAGGTGAACAGCAGCTGCTCACAACAGAGGAACTCATCAATATCATCAAATCATGAAAAAGCATCTTTTCGGTTTGTTCTGTGCCGCAGCCCTCTTCATGGCTGCCACAGAAGACAAAACAACCACCATCTTCATGATTGGCGACTCGACGATGGCCAACAAGGACATCTCAGGCGGCAAGAAGGAAAGAGGGTGGGGGATGGCCCTGCAATGCTATTTCGACGACAACATCGTCATAGACAATCACGCAGTCAACGGACTTTCCTCACTCAGCTTCATTAACGAAGGACGGTGGGACAAGGTGCTGGAGAAGATGAAGCCGGGCGACTATGTCATCATCCAGTTCGGACACAACGATGAGAAGCCGAAGGCCGACAGACACACCGACCCGGGCTCGACGTTTGACTACAACCTGGCTAAGTTCGTGCGCGAGACAAGGGAACATGGTGGCATACCTGTACTAATGAACTGTGTAGTGCGCCGCAACTTCTTCGTGAATGCACCAGAGAATGATGATGACGAGAAACTGCGCACCACGACCTTCAAGGACGGTGTGAAGATGATAGAGGGCGACTCGCTCATAGATACTCATGGACTCTACCGCGTGGCTCCCCGCGATTTAGCCAAAAGGATGAACGTACACTTTGTAGATGCCAACAAGATCACCCATGACCTGGAACAGGGACTTGGAACTGAGGCATCCAAGAAACTGCACATGTGGTTCCTGCCTGATGAGGAGCCAAGCGTGCCGAAGGGCCGACAGGACAACACGCATTACAACGTTCATGGTGCACAGGTGGTGGCAAAGCTGCTGGCCGATGCCCTGTGCGAGGAAGTTCCCATCCTGAAGAAATATCGCACGGATGCTGACATAACTGTTGACAGTAAGGGGCGCGGTGACTTTTTGAGTCTCACAGAGGCTCTGAAAACCATCGATGAGAAACAGCCGGTAACGATTCAGATTCTCGGCGGTGAATGGCAGAAACCTCAGATGGGCAAGAAGTCGAAAGTGACTTTCGTCCTGCGTGAGGGTGCCAAGTGGAAATAATCTTCTTATATATTTATCATAAGAATCCCTGACTGCTTCCGTTTCGGAAAAGTCAGGGATTCATATTTTCTGTTAGAAGAAAGATATCTTCTAATTGACCAAGAGGTCTATTACTTCTTGTTCAGGGCCAGGTCAATCTCCACGGCGATAGATACAGTAGCACCTACCATCGGGTTGTTGCCGATACCCAGGAAGCCCATCATCTCCACGTGAGCGGGAACAGAGCTTGAGCCTGCGAACTGAGCGTCAGAGTGCATGCGGCCCAGTGTGTCGGTCATACCATAGGAAGCAGGACCTGCAGCCATGTTGTCGGGATGCAGGGTGCGGCCTGTACCACCACCGCTGGCAACGCTGAAGTAAGCCTTACCGGCGCGGATGCGCTCCTTCTTGTAAGTACCTGCAACGGGGTGCTGGAAACGTGTGGGGTTGGTAGAGTTACCTGTGATGCTCACGTCAACGTCCTCCTTCCAGAGGATGGCAACACCTTCGCGAACGTCGTCGGCACCGTAGCAGTTCACAGCGGCACGGGGACCGTTGCTGTAAGCGATGCGCTTCACTTCCTTCAGCTCGCCTGTGAAGTAGTCAAACTGTGTCTGTACGTATGTGAAACCGTTGATGCGGCTGATAATCATGGCAGCGTCCTTGCCCAGACCGTTGAGGATGCAACGCAGGGGCTTGTCGGCTGGTCTTGACTTGTTGGCCATCTGAGCAATCTTGATAGCACCCTCGGCAGCTGCGAAGCTCTCGTGACCTGCCAGGAATGCGAAGCACTTGGTGTCGGGACTGAGCAGACGTGCGCCCAGCTCACCGTGACCGATACCTACCTTGCGGTCGTCAGCAACGGAACCGGGGATGCAGAAGCTCTGTAGACCTTCGCCGATGTAGTTGGCAGCCTCTACAGCATCCTTAGCCTTTTCCTTCAGAGCGATGGCGGTACCTACCACGTAAGCCCACTTAGCGTTCTCGAAGCATATCATCTGTGTCTCCTCACATGTCTTGTAGGGGTCAAGGCCTGCAGCCTCACAGATTTGGTTAGCCTCTTCGATAGAAGCAATACCATGTTTGTTCAAGCAAGCAAGAATCTGCTTGATTCGACGGTCCTGTGACTCGAATTTTACTTCTCTAAGCATAATGTATTCCTCCTTATTCTTTACGTGGGTCAATACTCTTCACAGCACCATCTTCAGCCTTTGTGCGACCGTAGGTGCCTGTAACACTCTTCAGGGCCTCGTCGGCAGGAACACCCTTCTTGATGGCATCCATGAACTTACCCATATGAACGAACTCGTAACCGCAAACCTGGTCATCCTTGTCGAGATACATCTTGGTGATGTAGCCCTCGGTCAGCTGCAGGTAGCGAGTGCCCTTAACCTTGGTACCATAGAGAGTACCGGTCTGGCTGATAAGGCCCTTGCCCAGGTCTTCCAGGCCAGCGCCAATCATCAGACCGCCCTCGCTGAAGGCGCTCTGTGTGCGACCATAGACAATCTGCAGGAAGAGCTCGCGCATAGCGGTGTTGATAGCATCGCAAACCAAGTCGGTGTTCAGAGCTTCCAAGATGGTCTTGCCGGGGAGAATCTCCGATGCCATAGCAGCAGAGTGGGTCATGCCGGAGCAACCGATAGTCTCTACCAGAGCCTCTTCGATAACGCCGTCCTTAACATTCAGGGTCAGCTTGCAGGCGCCCTGCTGGGGAGCACACCAACCGATACCGTGAGTCAGACCGCTGATGTCCTTAATTTCTTTTGCCTGAACCCACTTGCCCTCTTCGGGGATGGGAGCAGGACCATGGTTGGGGCCTTTTGCCACGCAACACATGTTTTGTACTTCGTGTGAATAAACCATAATTATTAAAGTTTAAAGGTTTAAAAGTTTAGATTATATATAAGTGATATTTAATTCTTCTTTCTTCTTTCTTAATTCTTAACTTTTCATTCTTACTCTTCACTCTTCACTCCTCAATACCCCAAGTCCCTCACAATTTGGCTGATTTTCTCCATTGTGGTGAGTCGGGTAGGGACGAGGGGCAGACGCAGGACGTTCTGAATGAGCCCCATCTCGCTGAGCATCGCTTTCACTCCGGCAGGGTTGCCGTCCACGAAGAGCAGTTTGAAGAGCTCCGTGAACTTGTGGTGAATGGTCAAGGAAGTATTGTATTCTCCCTTGAGAGCTAGGCGAACCATGCGACTGAACTCCGTTGGCAGAGCGTTGCCAATGACACTGATGACACCCACGGCGCCCAGAGTGATGAGTGGGAAGGTGATGCCGTCGTCGCCACTGATGACGTCGAAGCTTTGCGGTTTGTTCTTGATGATGTCGTCCATCTGAGTGATGTTGCCACTTGCCTCCTTGATAGCCACGATGTTATCGAAGTCACGGGCCAGACGCAGCGTCGTCTCTGCAGTCATATTGACGCCCGTTCTGCCAGGCACATTGTAGAGCACAACAGGCAGAGGGCTTGCCTTCGCAATGGCTGCATAGTGTTGGTATAGACCCTCCTGCGAGGGCTTGTTGTAGTAGGGCGTAACGCTCAGTATGCCGTCAATGCCCCTCCAGTTCTCGTGCTGTAATTCATCCAAGATGGCAGCCGTGTTGTTTCCGCCGCAGCCCATCAACAGGGGCACACGGCCATTAACACGTTCCACCAGATGCTCCTTCAACAATCTTCTTTCATCGCGGCTCAGGGTCGGGGTCTCTGCCGTTGTACCCATGATGCACAGGAAGTCAACGCCACCCTTTATCTGGTACTCCACCAAACGGTTGAGGGCATCGAAGTCGATGCTGCCGTCTGCACAGAAAGGAGTGATGAGAGCAACGCCAAGCCCGCGGAATTTATTTTGTGACATAGAATGGTCAGTCAGTATTCGGTAATAAAAACGCTGCAAAGATAATTAATTTTTGTGACATTTCCTATTATCACGTCCGAAAAATTGTGAAATAAGGACAAATTATATTTTTTGCATTAGCAAATATTTCCATTAATTACTTGCTTTGTATCATACGGGGGAGTTAGAGTAGGTCTCCCAGAAGCCGCCAAGGAGGGCTGCACCGTAGAAGCCGAGTTGTTCTACTTCCTTTAGGTTATCGAAGGTAACACCACCCAGGGCATAGACGTTCCTCGAGAGGATGCCGCTAGTCTTAGCATCTGCCAGTTCTTCTTTAGAGAATGCTGCACGATAGCCTTGCTTCGAAATGCTGTCGAAGATGGGACTGAGGAAGACATAGTCGTAATCCCCCTGACAAGCCTCAACCTCTGCAATCGAGTGGCACGAACGGGAAATAGAACCACCCCAACCCTCTCTTAAAAGCTTAGGGTTCCTGCTATTGAGGTGTATGCCACCAAGTCCGTACTCAAATGCCAAGTCGTGGTGGTCGTGCAGAACGATGCGACTGCGGAAGTCTGTTTCTATCTTCTCAATCCAACTTGCCAATTGCTCCTTCGTTGCCTCTGGCTTACGAAGATGAAGGTGTTGAATACCATTAGCAAATAGCTTATTAATGATGTCCGCCTCTCCATCGAAGAAGTCGGGTAGGGTAATTATAATTAATTTTTCACTTTTCACTTTTCATTTTTAACTTATCAAACGCTGCATCCCAGTCCTTCCAGACGGGTTCGCGTCCAAGTCTTTTGAGGCTTTGCTCTATCTCTTTTGCTGTCCGTTCATCAGAGACTGTGAACTGCTCAAGTGCCTGAGGATAGGTGTAATAACCACCTGGATTGACTTTCGACTCAGCAGACATCGTGGTGACGCCAAGTGTACACATATTGTCGCGGATGTAGGCTGGTTCACGGGTAGAGTAAGAGATATCCACATCGTGGTCGAAGATACGCATAGCAAAGGTGGCTTGTGCCAATTCGCGGTCTGTCATAATGCAGTTGGGCTGGAAACCTTCGTTCTGTGCTGGGCGCATACGTGGAAAGTTGATGCTGTACTTCGTGCGCCAGTAGTGCTTCTGCAAGTAGCGCAGGTGGTATGCCATCATCGTGACATCCGTTCGCCATTCCTTCTCCAAACCTATCAATACACCCATCCCGATGCTATGAACGCCAGCCTGTCCCATGCGGTCGAAGCCATCGCATCTCCATTCGAAACGTGACTTCATGCCACGTGGATGATAAAGGTTGTAATTGGCCTTATGATAGGTTTCTTGGAAACATATTACACCATTCAATCCGTGTAGGGTCAGCTCCTTATATTCCTCAGCCTTCAGCGGCATCACCTCAATCTTGATGTTAGAGAAGTAGCGCTTTGCTATGTCGATGGCCTTTGCCAGATAGGGCACTCCAGCTTTGGCTGGATGCTCACCTGTGACGAGTAGGATGTTCTCGAAGGGAGCCAGTCGTTTGATGGCACGATACTCATTCTCTATCTGCTCCATCGTCAGGATGGTTCTTGCCATAGGATTCTCACGATGGAAGCCACAATAGACGCACGAGTTAGTGCAGGCATTGGTAAGGTAGAGAGGGATGAACATCGACATAGTGCGTCCGAAGCGTTCCTCTGTATAGTGGCGTGACAGACGTGCCATTGTCTCGAGATAAGGTTCTGCAGCAGGGGAGATCAGGGCCAAGAAGTCGTTAACATCCAAACGACTCTTACCAAGTGCTCGGCGCACGTCTGTATCGGTCATCCGAGCTATGCGCTCCGTGGTATCTTCCCAACTTATATTCTTTAGTTCTTCGCTGAACACAAGTATATTTACTATTTACAATTTACCATTTGCCCATCTACAAATTGAATTGCAAAGATACAACAAAAAAATGAAAAATGAAAAATGAAAAATGAAAAATTATAATTAAAAGTGAAAAGTGAAAAGTGAAAAATAATTGGAATGGGAAATAATAATGAATTTTGAATTATGGATTATGAATTATTTTATAACTTTGCATTCGGCAATGAGACACAAAGACGTTTTTAGAGTCATTTGTCTGGCGACGTTATGGTGCCAGGTGGTGATGGCACAGAAGCCACAACGGTTTCACAAGGTGTTGCCCGCAGGTAACTACAGTGGGATAACGGCCTTGCCTGACAACCGTTATGCTGTGGTAAGCGACAAGTCGGAAGAAGACGGCTTTTTCGTGCTGCACATCGACATAGACAGCATCAAGGGTCGTATTCTAAAAATGGAGAATGAAGGGTTCCGCTCCTGCGGCTTGCCAGGCAGAGACCTCGAGGGCATTTGTTATCGTCCCTCCACGAATACCGTTTTTATTTCTGGGGAACAAGACAATGAAGTCTATGAATACACCCTCGATGGTCAACGTACAGGTCATCAACTAAATATGCCTGCGGTTTTCAAGAATGCCAGCCACAACTATGGATTGGAATCGCTGACCTATGATGCAAGAAGGCACATGTTCTATACAACCAGCGAAAGGCCTTTGAAAGGCGATTCCCTGCTTCGCATCCAGTCTTTTGATGACGAATTGAAGCCTGGACGCTTCTACTATTATCGTCCTGATACTCCTATTAGTCAGAAGTATTTTCAAGGTGTATCCGCACTCTGTTCTCTTGATGATGGACGTCTCTTAGTGCTCGAACGTCAGATACGTGTACCTCGTCTCAAGTTTGGTGCATCCACAATCATCCGTATTTATGAGATTACTCCGTCGGACAACCCTTTCTTAGAGAAAAGGCTTCTTACTGAGTTTCGTACCCGTCTCACCTTAACTGGCAGAAAGTTTGCCAATTACGAAGGATTCTGTCAACTTGCGCCCAACCTGCTTCTGTTGGTTGCTGATTCCCAAAATCGCTATAAAGGTTTCCTGCGCGACTGGTTCCTGATAGTTAGGATGTGAGGTGGCTGATAAAAAAACAGCTAAATTGTTTTGCAAATAAGAGAAATAGATGTATCTTTGCAGAAAATTAACACATAATATATATATATATAACTATGGACATACAGTTAATCAAAGAATGTGAAGCCAAAGCACAGGCTTGGCTCGACTCTCCCTACTTCGATGCAGAGACTAAGTCGGAAATCGTGGCAATGTTGAAGAACGAAGACAAGAATCCGCTTGTGGATGCTTTCTATCAGAACCTGGAGTTTGGTACTGGTGGCCTTCGTGGCATTATGGGTGCTGGCACCAACCGCATGAACAAGTGCATTGTGGGTATGGCCACTCAGGGCTTTGCCAACTACATCAACAAGGCTTTCCCAAGTCAAAAGGGAATTAGTGTTGTCGTTGGTCACGATTGCCGCAACAACGGACGTCTCTTTGCTGAGACAGTTGCCAACATCTTCAGTGCCAATGGCATCAAGGTCTATCTCTTTGAGAGCCTTCGTCCCACACCCGAGGTGAGCTTTGCCATCCGTCAGCTTGGTGCAAAGGCAGGTGTGAACGTTACAGCAAGCCATAATCCCAAGGAGTACAACGGCTATAAGGCATATTGGGAAGACGGTGCCCAGGTGCTTGCTCCACACGATACTGGCATCATCGACGATGTGAATAAAGTGAAGATAGAGGACGTTAAGTTTGAAGGTAATCCAGATCTCATCGAGATTATCGGTGGTGAGATGGACTTCGACTATATGACTGCCGTTAAGGAAGCCATGATTGATCAGGACGTCATTCTGCGCCAGAAAGACTTGAACATTGTCTATAGCGCTATGCACGGAACGGGTCGCGTCATCGTACCTCTGTGCCTGCGTAGCTGGGGCTTCCAGAATATTCATGTGGTGCCAGAGCAGATGGTGGTTGATGGCAACTTCCCCACAGTTGTCAGCCCCAATCCTGAGAATGCTGAGGCAATGACCCTTGGCATGAAGCTCGGCACAAAGCTCAATGCAGACCTTGTGGTTGCTACTGACCCTGATGCAGACCGTCTGGCTATTGTATGCCGTGACAACAAGGGCGAGTGGATTATCATCAACGGCAACCAGACTTGCATGATGTTCTGCTACTATATTATAAAAAATAAGATTGCCTTGGGTCAGCTCAAGCCCACAGACTTCCTTGTGAAGACAATTGTTACCACTGAGGTTATTACTCGCATGGCAGAGAAGAACAACATCGAACTGCGTGACTGCTATACTGGTTTCAAGTGGATTGCACGTGAGATAGCCATCAGCGAGGGCAAGCAGAAGTACATTGGTGGTGGTGAGGAGAGCTTTGGCTTCCTGCCCTTCGACAAGGTTCGCGACAAGGACGCTCCAGCCTCTATCTGCCTTATCTGCGAGATAGCAGCCTGGGCCCGCGACAATGGTATGACCCTCTACGACCTGCTGATGCAAATCTACCTGGAGTACGGCTTCAGTTATGAGCACACCATCAATGTGGTGAAGCCTGGTAAGAGTGGTGCCGACGAGATAAAGGCCATGATGGAGAACTATCGCAACAACCCCATCACCGAGATAGCAGGCAGCAAGGTTGTTCTCGCCAAAGACTTCAAGACCCTCAAGGCTCGCGATGGCGAAGGTAAGGAGACACCTCTCGATATGCCCGCAACGAGTAATGTGCTTCAGTACTTCTGCGAGGATGGCACTAAGGTAAGTGTTCGCCCCAGTGGTACGGAGCCTAAGATTAAGTTCTACCTCGAAATTAAGGACACAATGGGTTGCGCCAACTGCTACGCCAGCTGCGTAGAGAAGGCAAAAGCTAAGGTCGAGGAAGTAAAGAAATCTTTGGGTATTTAATGATTAGATATTTTGCATATTGCCAAGGGGATATTCTTCTCACCACAGAGGGGAATATCCCCTTTGGTTTGGAGCCTCCTGTAATGCTTAAGGAATGGAACTATGTTACCACCTTGAATGCTGGAGATATTGAGATTAAGGTAATCCGCTTGGACAATTCTGTAATTGGCGAAGAGGGACTCCAAATGATGCCACTCCGCAAGACTTTCCATATTCTTTCGGCAGAAGATTATCAACTTGCGGGCAAATGTGCCGAACTGGTCTATTTCCACCAAAACAACCGGTTTTGCGGTGTCTGTGGAGGTGAAATGCGTTGGCAAACGGAAATCAGCAAGCAATGCAAAGAGTGTGGCAAAGAGCTTTGGCCAAGTCTGGCAACGGCTATTATTGTCCGTGTAAGACGTGGTGACGAGATTCTGATGGTGCATGCCCATACCTTTAGAGACCGTCACTATGGATTGGTGGCAGGTTTTGTGGAGACAGGTGAGACCCTCGAGGAATGCGTCCAGCGTGAGGTCTGGGAAGAGACGCATCTTCGTATCACCAACATCCGTTATTTTGCTTCTCAGCCCTGGCCCTATCCAAGTGGTCTCATGATAGGCTTTACTGCCGATTACTTGTCAGGCGAGTTGCAACTGCAGAAGGCAGAACTTAGCGACGGAGGCTGGTACAGTAAGGACAACCTTCCATACTTGCCAGACCCCTCTTCAATCGCATATCGGCTCATTATGGATTGGGTTAACTCAAAATTTAGGTGCAAAATACACAAAAAAAGGCAGTAAAACGATAAATATTTCACTTTTAACTATAATTTTTCATTTTTCATTTTTCACTTTTCATTTTTTATCGTACCTTTGCGCCCGCTAAAAGTAATAACCCGCCCCTTATCTACTCTGTAGAATAGGAAATTACATTTCACATTTAGAGAGCTCGGGGGCATAAAAGTAAAAGGAGATAAACAAAATGAAAAAAGGAATTCATCCTGAGAACTTTCGTCCTGTTGTATTCAAGGATATGAGCAATGGCGACATGTTCCTGAGCCGTTCTACCGCTAAGACCACCGAAACTGTTGAGTTCGAAGGCGAGACTTATCCTCTCTACAAGCTGGAAATCAGTAACACCTCTCACCCCTTCTATACAGGTAAGAGCAAGCTGGTTGATACAGCCGGTCGCGTAGATAAGTTCATGAGCCGCTACGCTCGCACCAAGAAATAAGAGACTTCCTCTTACTCCTCCTTTATGGGGAGAGCTATATGGTTAAAGGTCAATGATTGAAATGACAAATATTAAGAGGTGCAGATACGCTAAGTTATCTGCACCTCTTTTTATTTTGCTCCTCTTCCTTACCAGTTGCAGCGGTGATTCTGTCGTAGAACCCACCTCTGGGGCCAACACCAATCAGAACACATCGACCAATCTCCCTCTTTACACCGAAGCCACAACACCTGAGTCTGTCCGTACAGGAGCTATGCACGGCTTGGAGATTCCTTCCCTGAGCACAGGCAATGTGGATGCCTTAATTGTTCATACCTTATTAGATGGTACGCTGAATTATTGCATCGGTTACAACACCCAATTCAGGGCCAATGGCTGGACTGCTTTCAAGTGGTATAACGGCTTCTCTTCGTATTATAAGAACTGGAACCGTAACCGTTGGAAGCAGGGAGAGATGTTCAATGGCTATGGAGGTGATAGAGACCCTTTCCAGCCTGACCCAGTGCTGCCTGCAAGTATGCGTCTCAGTTCTGCTGATTACGATGATTGGCGCTATCAGCGAGGACATATCATTGGCAGTGCTGACCGGCTTAACTCAAAAGAGGCTAACGGACAGACGTTCTATTTGAGCAACATCAGTCCGCAACTGAAAGCCTTCAACGAGCAGGGGATATGGTGGAATCTGGAAAACTTCCTCCGTAGCACCTACGACTCCTCCACTTTCCGCGATACACTCTATGTGGTCAAAGGTGGTACGATTACTGAAGGGAACTATACACGTGTTGGAAGCAGCAATCAGTTGGTTTGCCCGAAGTACTACTATATGGCTATCCTGCGCTATGCTAGCAAGTTTGCCAAGGATAACGGTGGCTATGATGCCATTGCTTTCTGGATGGAGCACAAGGGGAACTCCGATGATGTAAGTTCGAAGTATGCCATTTCCATTGATGATTTGGAGGAGCGTACAGGCATCGACTTCTTCTGCAATCTGCCTGACGATATAGAGAATGCAGTGGAAAGTCATTACTATCTTGCTGACTGGAAACTTAAGTAGAGTTCATAGTTCATAGTCTTATGTGTTTCATAATTCATAATTCACAATTCATAATTCACAATTTATTCCCTCTCAAGGGGGTTAGGGGGGCTTCTTTCACTTTCCTGTTTCTCTTTTCATTTTTCATTTTTCATTTTTCATTTAGCCCTGCAAGGGCGCAAGTCCTTATTCGTGATATCTATGCAGAGGCTCCGGACAGCATTTTCCCTCTCCTGACGAAGAACAACCGACTGGACCAGATAGATTTCCGCGAGAACAATATGCAGGCTGTGGTGAAGAACCTCTATGACGAACGTGTGGAACTGCTTGTCCTCACAGACCGTTACTTGCAGCTGCAATTGTCCGAGCGTTGTGTGGTTGAGATGCGTCTGCTCTCCGACAGCACATTCTGCATGGTTCAGACCTACAATGCTCCTGCTCCAGACAGTCGTGTCCGCTTCTTTGATACAGCATGGCATGAATTGCCTCTGACCATTGAACGACCTTCTGTTGATGATTTCCTCAGTGATGACATTGACGAGGATGTACGCCTTGCCCTGCAAGCATTGCCACTCATCAAGGCCTCGCTTTCCGAGAACGACAACAGTATCACTTGGGAACTACAGACAAGTGAGCTGACAAGCGAACAGCGCAAGAAGGCAGAAGGAAAAGTGCGAACTCTTAGCTTCCCAACCATAAAAGGAACATACTGAGCAGTACGAGCAACAGGTCGAGGGCTTTGCTGCGCAGGTTCTTCTCATGAAAGAGTAGGGCACCAAGCATAAAGCTGACCAGGACACTGCTCCTACGCACCATACTTACCACACTTATCAAGGCACCATCTAACGAGAGACTGTAGAAATAGACATAGTCGGCCAGGCTCAGGAAGATGCTGATAAACAAGATGCTCCAACACCATTGGAAGGGTGTGCTTTCCTTGCGTTTGGGCCACCACAGCACCATAGCCATCACTCCCATCATCCCCATCTGGTAGAAGTTGTACCAGCATTGTACCGTCAGTCGGGGCAGGCCCAAACCTCCCTCAGATGCCATCAGATACTTGTCGTAGAGACCACTGATAGCACCAAGTATGGCAGCACCCACAGTACAGAGAATCCAGCGGTTATGACTGAAGTCAATGCCTTCCTTCTTTCCACTGCGGCTGAGCATGAAGAAGCTGAGGATAGCCAGCATCACACCTGTCCATTGCCATAGGTTCAGGCGTTCACCAAAGATGATGAGAGCACCTATCAGCACCATGACAGGACGTGTAGCATTGATGGGACCAACAATCGTGATAGGCAGATGCTTGATGCCAATATATCCCAGCAGCCAGCTACTCAGCACGATGCACGACTTGAGAAGGATGTATCGCTGCACCTCCCAACCGCCAAAGGGAGTCTGGGGGGCCAAAGGCAGAAAGATAACCGAGCAGAAGAGCGTATTGAGGAAGAGGATGGGGATGACGGCATTCTCGCGCAAAGCATGTTTCTTCGAGACATCATAAAAACCAAGCAAAGCAGCACTAAGAAAGGCAAAGGCTAACCACATCTTCAGTTAGTTAAGAATTAAGAGTTAAGAGTTAAGAATTAAGAGTTAAGAATTAAGAGTTAAGAATTAAGAGTTAAGAATTAAAAGTTAAGAATTAAAAGTTGTGAGTTAAGAGTCGTGCCATGACTGTTTGATTATCTGTGTGCAAAGGTAAGGATTTTCTCCAATTCAGGCAAGTATTTGTTGGTTTTTCTTTATGCCCATTGCTTTTGAATACCCCAGCAGGGATTTGGTTTTTGTGTCTGATGTCTCCTTCCCATCGCATACTAAATGAATGTCTATAGCGAGCCTATAGTCTGATTTATAGCTTTCCCTAATTAAAAAAAGTTAAAATTTGTTCTTTAAATACAACTGCCAGTTGTAATATCGAATAATCTTCATATCTTTGCAGCAGATAAAATGCGTAAGATATGACTTTCGACAAGATTTTGGATAATAACACCCTATGGGCTGTGCGCTATGATAACATGGCAGATAACGCATTGAAGACACTCTTTGACCAATGGAGCAATCCTGAGTGGTTGGTGGATTTCTTCTTGGATAATATTGCAGACTTAGAGTCATATTTCAAGATTACAGACATAAATCAGGCTAATTTACGATACCATCGACGACAACCAGCGCATCCAGTGCCTGATTCTCGACATTTCACCAGAGGCAGACCTCGACAAGTTGTTTCATCCGTTGGAGAATACTCGCACCAACGAGATGTTACTGAGTAAAGAGAAGGCCAGAATCAAGAACCGTCCTCAGCACGCATCATGGCTTCGCATCTATGCCATTAAGTTGGAACCAGGGTGCTACATTATCACGGGTGGTGCTATTAAACTGACACGCACCATGCAGGAACGCGAGCACACGCTCAAAGAGTTAAACAATATGGAGCTTGTACGCAATTACCTTATAATCAATCAAGCTATTGATGCTGATGGATTTGTGGATTTTCTGTCAGAAATACAATAAATGGAAGGAGGCCAAATCATGAAGAATAAGACACTTGAATTCCTTGAATCGCACAAGAGCAAGACGCCATCAAAGTGGCGTGAGGAAGCAGAATGGAGGCGTGACAATTGGTCGTGGCTACAGCACTCACAGAAGATTGCCGTCAAGGTGTTGATGCAGATGAAACAGGAGGGACTGACGCAGAAGGCCCTTGCAGAGCGAATGAACTGCACCCAGCAGTATGTGTCGAAGATTTTGAAGGGCCAGGAAAACTTGTCGCTTGATATTCTTTCAAGACTTGAGGATGCCCTTGGCATCTGCCTCATATATGACAGCCATGTAGTTTCCTACCCAAAGATAGAAGAAGACCTCACCACTAACATGGTTGCCGAATCTACTTAATCAGCACCTTGACTTTGTCAAGATCATTCACGTTCGGAAAAGCAATTATGAGTACTGCAACATTATCAGGACTGCTTGAATATCTCTATGGCACGCTTACTCCAGGCAATATGCGCTGGGTTGGTGAGCATCTCATTGAACACGCCCAAAAAGAAGAGAAGGAGGAAGAAGCTCTTAGGCCCTACACTATGGAAGAAATTAATACCATGCTTGATGAGGCTGAGGCTGACTTTGATGCGGGACTGGGTATTCCTCACGAAGAGGTAATGCGAAAATGGAAAGAAAGACTCGCTCGAAAGGAACAATTTGAAATGGCTGAAGCAGTATGAACGTCATTTGGCACCCAAGAGCAGAAAAGGCAAAAGATAAAATTGCCCAAACCAAATCCCCACCGTGGAAATACCACAGTGGGGATTTGCTTTTTATTTTCTTATTTTATCATGACCTTTCTTGTCGTTCCGTCTGAGTATCTGATGATGTTGATACCCTTCTGGGGTTTGTTCAGCTTGCGGCCTTGGAGATCATAGTAACCCATGTCAGTTTCATTCTCTACTTTTATGCCTTTTATGGCATCCTCATCCGTGAGTGCCACTATCATTTTAAAGTTCTTCCAAGGGGCCTTAGCTTTATATTTATTTATCGAAGAAGCAGGTACATGAAGTATAGCATAAGTACTGGAAGAATTATTAAATGCTGTGCTACCAATTTCAGGAACATTTTCTGCATAACAATAGAAATCAGTTATGCTACTGCATCTATAGAAAACCCAATTGCCGATATAAGTCACACTATTACCGATAGAGACAGAAGTCAATCCTGTGCATTTATTGAAGGCATTATCATCGATTCTAGTAACATTAGTTGGAATGGAGATTGAGGTCAAAGCGCAACAGTTATTAAATGCACCTTCTCCAATGCTTGTCACCATATGGGGAATATTAACGGAAGTCAAACTGATACAATCAGAGAATGCCCAGTTGCCAATACTCGTCACGTTCTCGGGAATAGTCATTTTCCTCATACTCCAACGACCGGCGAAGGCAGAACTGCCAATGTCAGTCACGTTATTAGGTATAATGGTATTTTGACATCCGACAATCAATGTGTTCGTTGCCGTTTCAATAATAGCATTGCACCCATTGCGTGAATCATATTGTGTATTTCCTTCTTCAACAGAAATGGAGGTCAGTGCGTTGCAATTAGGAAAGGAATCGAAACTAATGGTCCTTACACTTTCAGGGATAATTATAGAGATTAGATTACTGCAACCAGAAAAAGCACGATAACCAATGTCTGTCAGCCCTTTAAAGTATCGGAATTCTTTAAACGACTTTATTTGAGATTTATCTTTAAAGATGTCTCCCAATTCTGTTACAGCTGCAGCTTCGGCCTCACTTAATTCTCCATCTTTGTTTGAGTCCCAGTTATCTACGCAGAGTTTCTTGACATTAGAATCGTCAAAGATAATATTGGGGCTATCATTAATAGCAACAATTGCCATAAAGTCACTCCATGGTTTAGTACTCTTGTATGAATTAACGGAACCTGTTGGCACATGAAGGGTGGTATATCTCTTTATGTGTGCTACATCAAATGAATAATAAAAAAATTCATCTATAAAATCATAATAATGCGCAATAGGAGGTACAAAAGCATAGCTATAAACATCTATTAGTTTGTTGCAATTTAAAAAAGCATCTTCCCCGATGTCTGTGACACCATTGGATATGTTTATTGAGGTCAGACCCCCACATCCATTGAATGCATTTTTCCCAATACTAGTGACACTGTTGGGGATGTCTATCGTGGTAAGACCGCTACAGCCACGGAATGCACCTTCACCAATGTTTGTCACACTATTGGGGATAGTGATAGAAACCAAGCAGCCACATCGGTAGAAGGCAGAATCAGCTATCCCTATGCTCCCATCTTTTATTGTAATTTGAGTTCCCGCAGGCATTAATCCCTTATAATCATAAGCAACCTTACCTGCATATATTAAACCATCTTGCTGGTTGTTATACCATGCTGTTCTATAAAAGGCACCTTTGCCAACTCTGTTTACACTATTGGGTATTGTAATAGATGTTAGATTGGTGCAATCAGAGAAAGCAGAACCATCAATGCTCTTCACACTATTGGGTATAGTGACGTAGGTCAGGCCATTGCAACCATAGAAGGCTCCATAGCCGATGCTGGTCACACTATTGGGAATAGTGACAGTGGTCAGACCACTGCAACCAGAGAAGGCGCCTCGTCCAATCCCTGTCACATTATTTGGGATGTTAATGGATGTCAGGCTTCTACAACTATAAAAGAGACCATTGCCAACTTTGGTCACACTATTTGGAATGTTGATAGATGTTAGACTGGTGCAACCCAAGAAAGCAAGGTCGCCAATTTTTGTAATACTGTTTGGGAGGTAGATGGATATTAGGTTATTGCAATCACGGAAAGCATCATTGCCAATGCTCTTCACACTATTTGGGATGATGATGGAGGTCAGGCCGCTGCAACCAGAGAAGGCATCATTGCCGATGCATGTTACACTGTTGGGGATAATTGTATTCCGACATCCAGCAATCAGTGTGTTTGATGCTGTTTCTATAATTGCATTGCAATTATTACGCGAATCATAGCTTACATTATCTGTTCCAACTTCAATATAGGTAAGGTCACTGCAACCAGAGAAGGCATAAGAACTTATTGATGTCACATTGTTGGGGATTTTGATAGAAGTCAGGCTGGTACAGCCATAGAAGGCCCATGATTCAATGCTCAACACACTATTGGGGATGATGATTGAGGTCAAGTTGCTGCATCGGTAAAAGGTATTCCTGTCGATTGAGGTTATTCCTATAAAATATTTCAACTCGTTAAACGACTTAATTTGTTTATTTCCATAAAACACATATTCCAAATCCTTTATAGCCGCTGCTTCAGCATAACTCAATTCTCCATCGCCATTTGTATCCCAATTGGCTACGCACAGACTCTTGATAATAGCATCGGCAAAGATGATGTTTGAGTTGTCATTATAATCTGGCTTTAGGTTATTTATCATCCATTGGCTATTATTGTAACCATTGAGGTTAGTGAGCATGAACCAGCCATCCTGATAGCCACCCCAGCCCCAGTTCACATGGTAATAGCCTCCTGTATCGTAGCCGTCAAGTATAAATTCGTGACCTGTACCTTCATCCTCGTATCCAGTATATAGCACAGGACGACCTGCCCTAAGGTCCTGTTGAATGAAACCATGCCAAACATCCTCGTAGAAATCTCTGGCACGTCTGTCCTTAGCATCAGCACTATAGTGGAAATAGTCTTGCATTGTAGAAGCAGAGACCCAAGCACTACTCGCATTTGGTGAATAATTCATTTGGACAGCATAGCCGCAGTCCCGCATCAAAGTAGCTACAGCAGTAGCCTGCGCAGAGGAATAACCATACGAATAGCTATTGAGCATATTATCCCAATCATAATAGCTGGTAGAGAGATCAAGATTTAATGTCTGGCCGCATCTCTCGTCATAATATGAAACAGAAAGATAACCATGCTTTGGCCATTCCCAATATTTCATTACTTGTGCCATAGCGGTAGCAGTACAGCCGGTTATACATCTTAATCCATTGGACATGGGGCACAGATTATTATATGGTGTACCTTGGTTCCACCTTGTCTGGATAAGCGCATCCACCACAACTGCCCCAGTTTTGCGCCGGGCATTGCTTTTGTGTATTTTTCCTTCATGGACGGCATTCATAAGTACTCCCACCTGTTCAAGCCAGTCTTGCAGTCCCACAGGAAGATTCTCTGCATCAAAACTACCTTGATCGGTATAGCCCAACACAGTACGTCCAATGGCATCATCGTCAGCAACAAAGACAACACCACCTTCAGGTCTGTCAAAGATGTAATAACCCTTTTCATGGCCATTGGAGCGTAGTTTCAGCTGTTGCCCTTGGGCACGAAGTCTTGAACTCTGTTGCGGCGATGAACTGAAAAACTCAGCAACAGCATATCGAGCCCCATCCTCATCAAGTGATTCAGCACTTGCCACTAATGGCAGCAAGGTCACTAAGAGAAAGGAGAGAAACTTTTTCATAATCAGTAGTGTTGAACTAAAATACTTTTGGCTATATCTATGGTGTTGGAAGAATAATCAGATACTCATTCAGTTGGATTGATACGTATTTCATAAGCAGTCTTGGCTTGTGCAATCAGGGTTTCTCTTTCCTCCATACTCAATACACGCTGTTTCTTGCGACGCGTAAGCCTTCTCTGACCAACGACTCCGATATGGCCAATTATAGTTTTCTCCTTCTTTTCCATGTGTCAAAAGCTTTAATTCACTGCAAATGTACAAACAAAAATCCGAACTGCAAAGCAATTCGGAAGTTTTCTTTGGAAAACAGGGTAATTCACCGGTAGTAGCCGATTCTGATGTCGTGGCGGGCATAGCAATGAAAAAACTCGGGTATGAACCATCGAGAACAAACAAAGGGAAGTGCTATATTGTTGTCCGTATCTTGATGCCAGAGCTGGAACAAGAAGGAAAACATGTTGCAAAACAGATACTTAACCCCGAACTACCCTTGTAGGTAATGGTCAGATAGTGTATGGGTGTACCCTTATATATAACTTTATTGAAAATAAATAAAAATATAGGTTGTAATGTATAACAGTGATTTATGTATTTTCGGATAAGAATCAATAGGAGCAGGGTACACCCATACACTCGTCCTTAATATATTTATTTCTGTCTGATTATCTTTGCTTCACCATTGAAAGTACAAATCTCAGCGGCCAGTGTGTTGAGGTTGTGAAAACAACCAAAAATTTTCTTCATAAAAACTTTATTTTTCTTACAAAATAATTGCAAATTTACTTGCATAATTCAAAAAATTGTTGTATCTTTGTAGCGTAAAAGAAAGGGTTAAAACAGATGCACGTAAATGGTTGAAAATACTTAAGTAAAATGACTGAAAATAGTTAAGTAAAACTGATACAAAAGGTATAGGAAAGGATATCCAGATAGTTAATTAATTATATTGTTAAACAACTAAATTTTATTTACATTATGGCTACTATTAAGTACAGAAAGCGGGAGTTTACTCCCAATCAGAACCAGCCAGGGATGACCCACTGCTGGTACGTAGAGAGTGTTATCGTGAACGAGCTTGACACCATTGAAATCAGCCGTC